>DATFVD010000229.1:0-3455 GCA_035260505.1 Terriglobales bacterium | reverse complement strand
GTTGCGATCCTGCTCCGCTGCGATGAGAGAGCAGAGTTCACGAATACGATCTTTGTCGGCCTCTTTCATCATCATGGTCATGATCATGACCTAGCTAAAAGCAGGTATGCTGCCGAAGCGCCCCTCCGCGCTTGTGAATCTAGATGCTCGCAAGTATATGCCTGTCAAGCAAATGTGAGGGTCATGTAGGAACGGCTGTTGATGTTCTGTAGGGAAAACTTACACGATGCCTGTTGTTGCTTCGGCGTTTGTTCAATGCTTCGATTTTGGTTGCAGCGTCGGCCCAGCCGGAGGAAATAATCCGATCGAGACTCAGTTTCGAACCAGTAATCTCAGAGGGGTTATTTCAGATGGGTGAGCTATCGAAGGCTTCGAATGCTTCAGACTCTTTCTCTTCCCGAAAGCCGGGATGACTTTGCAGCAGGCGCGCGCACCGGTTCCAGCGAAGAACAGCATCATCGTTGTCCGGGGGACGAACGATCTCGGCCTCGGCGAAGCAGCGCATTGCGTCCGCAAAGAGCGGGGCGAGAGTATGTGGCGGGCGTCCTACGCGCATCTGCGCTTTTGCTCGCCGTTCATGCAAGAGTCCGGTGTAATAAAGGCGCTCGTAGCGCTCGGCGAGTCTCCGAAAAAGCTGTTCCGCCTCGCTATGGCGATCTGACGCGTCTCCACAGAACTGGTCGGTAATTGCCAGGCCGAGCAAGCGGAGCGCGAGCTGGTGTTCGGGCTCAACCGCCAGGATGTCGCGGCAGATCGATTCTGCCTCTTCCGGTTCATTGAGGGACCGGTAGAGTTCGGCTTTGGAGATCGCTTCCGGAATACCGGCTTTCGAGATGGTCTTCAGCTTGAACTCCATGAGAACCTCCGTTACCGTCGCCCGATACTGGTTTGTTCTTATGCTAGTTCACTTCACCCCTCGAATCTTGCGAACCAGCATGAGCACGGGATCATAAAATTCGTCCACCACGCGCTCCTTCAACGGAATGATCGCGTTGTCCGTGATGTGGATCTCCTCGGGGCACACTTCGGTGCAGCACTTCGTGATGTTGCAGAGACCGATGCCGAGTTCATCTTTCAGCAAGCGCGTGCGCGACTTCGCGTCGAGAGGATGCATTTCGAGCGCCGCAACCCGGACGAAAAACCGCGGTCCTCCGAACTGCTCCGTTTGGTCGTGCTCACGAAGAACGTGGCACACATTCTGGCACAGGAAGCATTCAATGCACTTACGAAACTCTTGTACCCGATCCACATCGTCCTGGTACATCTTCCAATCGGTGCCAGGTCGAGGTTCGAAGGGCGGAATTTTCTTGTTCACGCGGTAGTTCCACGAGACATCGGTGACCAGGTCTTTGATCACGGGGAATGACTTCATCGGCTGTACCGTGACGGGCTTGTCCAGAGGAAGAGCATCCATACGAGTTTTGCAGGTGAGCCGGGGCCGGCCATTGACCTCCGCCGAGCAGGAGCCGCATTTGCCTGCCTTGCAATTCCAGCGCACCGCCAGATCGGGCGCCTGATGGGCCTGGATATAGTGGAGCGCATCCAGCACGACCATCCCCGGCGCAATCGGCACGCGGTACGTGGCGGGCTGTCCACCTTCGCGGTCTCCCCGGAACACCTCAAAGATTGCTTCTGCCATCGCGCCTCCGCTAATTTCTGTGTAGCGCCGGCATCTTGCCGGCTGTCCCTAGGGCGTCTGGCCCTCGGCCCGGCGGCGCTACAAATCTATTTTTCTTCCGCCACTAGTTGCTTCAATTCACTGGGCATTTCCGACACCGGTGATTGGCGCAGGGTCATTGCGCTTCCCTCGCGGACGATTACATTGTTTTTCGTTCCCCAGGTTGGATCGAGGCCGGGATGATCAATCCGGCTGTGAGCTCCTCGGCTCTCTTCGCGGGCAAACGCGCTGAGCGCAACCGCCTTGGAAACAGTCATCAACGACTTTAGATCCTGGGCGAGGTGCCAGCCGGGATTGAACAGGCGCGAGCCTTCGACGCTCACATTGTCAACCCGCTCCCGCAATTTTTCGAGCTCCTCGAGTGCACGAATCAGGTCTTCTTTATTGCGGAAGATGCCAACCAGATTCTGCATGGTTTCCTGCAAATCGTGATGGATCGCGTATGGACTCTCACCATCCTTGCGCTCGAAGGGGGCCAACATCTCTCGCGCGGCCTCTTCGATCTGCCCGGCATCGATGGAGGTGTTTTGGACGGTCTTTGCGTGCTCGGCGGCGGCCAAGCCAGCGCGACGGCCGAAGACAAGCAGGTCCGAAAGAGAATTGCCGCCCAGCCGGTTTGCGCCGTGTAGTCCAGCTGCCGCTTCGCCTGCAGCAAACAGTCCGGGCACGGACGATTTTGCGGTTTCGGCCTCGACGCGAATACCTCCCATCATGTAATGGCAGGTTGGTCCGACCTCCATGGGTCCTTTGGTGATATCTACATCCGCTAGTTCCTTGAATTGGTGATACATGCTGGGGAGTTTTTTCTTCACATAGTCCGCAGGCTTGTGCGAGATGTCGAGATATGCCCCGCCGTGTTCGGTGCCACGACCCTCGCGGACTTCCGTGTAGATTGAGCGCGCAACCACATCCCGGGTGGAAAGTTCCATTCTCTTCGGATCGTATTTTTCCATGAAGCGTTCGCCCGACTTGTTGCGGAGAATTCCTCCTTCGCCGCGAACCGCCTCGGTGACGAGAATGCCCTGCACTCCCGGAGGCCACACCATGCCGGTCGGATGGAACTGCACAAATTCCATATCCATCAGCTCGGCCCCGGCACAGTAGGCGAGTGCCATTCCGTCGCCGGTGTACTCCCACGAATTGGAAGTGATTTTCCACGCCTTGCCGATGCCGCCCGTGGCCATGACGATCGACTTGGCTCGAAACACCACGAATCGGCCCTGTTCACGCCAGTAACCGAATGCGCCGGCGATGCGATCTCCATCTTTGAGCAAGCGGCTGATCGTGCACTCCATGTAGACGTCGATCCCCAACTGCACGCCGCGGTCTTGCAGGGTGCGGATCATTTCCAACCCGGTGCGGTCGCCCACATGACACAAGCGGCGGAAGGTGTGGCCACCAAAGGCACGCTGCAGGATCTGTCCATCCTGGGTGCGATCGAAAAGCGCTCCCCATTGCTCGAGCTCGCGCACGCGTTCGGGAGCTTCCTGGGCGTGGAGTTGCGCCATGCGCCAGTTGTTAAGCGACTTGCCGCCGCGCATGGTGTCGCGAAAATGCGTTCGCCAGTCGTCGGCGGAATCGACATTGGCCATCGCGGCTGCGATTCCACCTTCCGCCATGACGGTATGTGCTTTTCCAAGGAGCGATTTGCAAACCACTCCTACTTTCGCGCCTTGCGCCAGGGCTTCGAGGGCCGCCCGCAGACCGGCGCCGCCGGCGCCGATGATCAATACATCGTGGTCGTGAGTTTCGTATTCTGTCGTCACATTAGTCTCAG
>DATFVD010000228.1:0-7700 GCA_035260505.1 Terriglobales bacterium | reverse complement strand
TAGCCAAAGAAGCTGGCGTGGCCAATGGTTCGCTTTTTACCTACTTCGAGACGAAAACCGATCTCTTCAACCAACTCTACCTTGAACTGAAGAGCGAGATCGCGTCTATGGCGATGAAGGACCTTCCGCAAGGCTCCGAACTGCGCAACCGGTTCTTCCATATTTGGCAGAACTGGACGGCCTGGGCGGTGACCTTTCCCGATAAGCGGCGAGCCTTGGCACAACTCAGCGTGTCTGACGAGATCACGCCGGAGACCCGCGCGGCCGGGCACAAGATGATGGCGGGCATCGCAGAACTGCTGGAGCAGATTCGTGCCAACGGTCCCATGCGTAAGGTGCCTATGAATTTTGTCGCTGGAATCATGAATTCGGTCGCGGAGGCGACGATGGATTTTATGGCTCAAGATCCGGCCAGCGCGAAGAAACACTGCAAAGTCGGGTTCGATGCCCTCTGGCGTGTAATAGCGTGATTTTTGAGCAAATAAATGACTGACTAGACAAACAACTAAGTGGAGTGAAACATGTCGAAAAAGACCGTTCCTACAAATCGTAACGCGTACATCATCACCGGCCCGACCTCTGGCATCGGTCGCGCCACGGCGCTTGAGCTGGCCAAGCACGGCACGGTCGTGCTGGTCGGCCGGGACCTGGGAAGGCTCGACGAGGTGCGGAAGGTCATCGAGCAAAAAGGGCAGCACGCGGTGTCAGTTGTGTGCGACTTGTCGGATATTTTCAGCGTACGGCGCGCGGCCGCGGAGATCATCGCGCTGCATCTTCCGATCGTCGGCCTGCTCAACAACGCGGGCATCATGCCGACGCGCGCCACGAAGAACGCGCTGGGCTGGGACATGTCGTTCGCGACGAACCACCTCGGCCCGTTCGCGTTGACAGAGGCGCTCGTGCCGCATCTCCCCGACGGTGCGAACGTCGTCTTCATCGCCTCCGCCGTAGAAAATCCCGAGCACACAAGCCCGCCAAGGCCGTCGGCTTCCGCGGCGGTCGCTATATCTCCGCAGAGGCGAGCGCGCGCGGCGAGTGGAAACCCGTCGGTTCCAAAATGCCAGGTGCGGACGCCTACGCCACGTCGAAGCAGTGCACCCTCGCCACGGTGATGGTCTTCGCCCGTGAGACTCAACGGCTGCACTTCAACGCGGTCGAGCCGGGCGTAAATCCGACCACCGGTCTCTCGCGCGATGCCAACGCCTTCGTGCGCTTTCTGTCGAAATACATCATTCCGCTGCTCGTGCCGCTGCTCATGCCCTTCATTAAGGTTTTGAGCACTCCGAAGCGAGCCGCGCGCGTGATCACCAAAGTCCTGATCGATGCAACCGGTCAGACCGGTGTCTACTACGACGAGGGCGGCCATCCGGTGCTCGGCTCCGCGCTCGTGCGCGACCCGAAATTCGCAGAACGCGTCGTCGCCGAGACACGCGCCTTCCTGTCGACAACTCTAATGTATAAGGAGATCTCGACCGCTTCCTCTCCGACACAATGAACCAGAACATCCCTAACCAAGGAGCTCGAAATGCCGACAGAAAACGATGCAATTTCAGAAAATAAGATCGCAATTGTCACAGGTGGGAGTCGCGGTATCGACCGCAACACCGTGCTGAGCCTCGCCAAACGCGGCACGCCTATAGTGCGGTATCCCATTCCAACTCGGGATGATGTTGCACATGTCGTTGAACGGGATGCATGGAGCGTCACGGGTTGCTTGGGGGGAGATCGCGGTACTCGCTCGGGCCTAGCCGCTAAAATCCTCCTCCAATTCCAACCGCTTTGGCAACTGACGGATTTGAGCCAAAAGAGAATGTATCGGACCTCAGAAACGCGTTCGGATTAGATTCTCGAAGTTATTAATGTATATAAGTTATTAAATTGACGATTGTGCTGCTTCCGCCAGTGCCGCACGCTGTGCGTCATCATGCGGCAATTGCAGCAGTTGCGTTCGATACGCCTTAACCTTTATCTCGGCGTCGTTGAGATGGTCGATCGCTGATCTAAGCCGTTTGCTATAGACCTCGAAGCGGAGGTTCGGCACCCAGCTGTGCTCCTTGGCAAAGGCGTTACGGCCCTGCTGCATGGAGTCTTCCATTTCGCCCAGCGACGCCGCGAGTGGAACCAGAGCGTTCGTCTCCTTGTCATCATTCACCGTCCGCCGTCGATGATGGCATTGACCCAATCGATGCGATTTTTGGCTTCCTTGATGCACTCCTGGCGGGCTTCTTCGTCCTTGGGGTCCTCGGGATCGATCTCTTTGCGCGTCCCGGTTCCCCCTTCGATGAACAGAAACCGGGCGATCGCGCTGCGTGCGAAGATAAGATGCCAGCCGGCTAAAATTGGGCTTAAACTTCTTGTGCTTCAAATAAAAATCCAGGCCCGCGCCTTTCTTCACATCGATCGAGCCTTGTTTATCCCTCTTCTGCTCGCTCACCAGCTCCAGCGCGTTGAGCATGATTCTTCCCATTTTTGGGGCCCTTGGTATGATCGGCCCCCACTTCGGCTCATAAAACCGGGATTCCTCTCTCGCCACGAACGCCACGGTGGACGGATAAGTCTTTGCGGTGTTGGAATATCCCCATGATTTTTCGAAGCATTTTGAGCATCTCGTCGCTTCAGCGTTTCAATCTTAATTGAAAACAAACGGCTCGTGCGGAGAATTCCTGCTTGTGTCACGGCAATGAAGCAAGGCGACTTCGCGGGCTTCTCATCCCCAAATAAGACATCGGCGCCTGGTTCAATGAGTCTTCGACCTTTCGCAGTTGGTCCCCTTCCAACGGCGGTGCGGCTTCCTCCAGGTAGCCACGCAAAAGATAGATTAAATCGTTCTGACTGCCGATAATATGACGGTTCGTCCGATTGCTAAAACGGAACGTTGTGGATGAAAACGGCGCAAGGCCAGACAACCCCAGCTCGCGAGTCAGTTCTTCACGGCGCCTGTGAAACTCTTCCACTATCGGAGCCAGCGAGCGTCGATGACCTGAGGAGACGACAAACGTAAACAAACTATCCTCTTCGCAAAACAGGACAAAGCGACCAAGGCGCGATACGGAACAGACATCCACGCTCCAGTTTGCCAGTATGTCAGGTCTCTTCTCCCCATAGCTTTCTCCGTCCAGTTCGCAGCGAAAGAGCCGCGCGAAACGGGCAGAAACATGCAGCAGCAACACGCTCAATGGGAACTCGACCTCGTTCGTACTATTCGTTTTGGCCGCCATGAGTTTCCCGAAAAAAAGCGATCGCGCAAACCTCCGAGATCCAGACATCGAGTTTCTTTTCACCGATTTCCCTCAACGGTCCATTCGGTAACGCCAATAATCGGGATCTCGTCGATCATGTTTGACCGCTAAGATCATGATGTCGTGGTCCCTGAATGTGTATAATATCGAGTACGGAAATTTCGAAACCCGGCAAGTTCGCACGCCAGGCTCAAATTCCCGGAAACGGTCCGGCCTAAGAATAATTGCCGCGATGGCCGTTTCGACGGCATTGACGAAACTTTCAGCTGTTCGGCCATAAAACAAGACGGCTTCGCGAAACTCGTCTCGAGCGTCAGGATGAAGCTGGAAACTCACTGTTGAGCCAACTGCTTCGCTAGCTGATGCATTTCCTTTAGCACCTGCTCGCCATCAAGAGGAGCCACTTCTCCGGACTCGATTTGGCGTATCCGCTCTTGAGCAATCGCGGCCCATTCACGTTCCGTAACAGGGTCATATCCACCGAGCCAGTCGCGAAGCTCCTCTTTTTCCTCGGGGGCCAGCTCTTCAATCGCTTTCTGGATTTCAGTCAACCTGCTCATGCTCAAAAGGATCGGTTCAACTCTCTCCGAGCTTCTCACAGTCGTCACCATGCCTCAAGTCTTGGAAAGTCATGATAAAGGAACTTGTCGTTTAGGGACTTACGCGACGAATGGACGACTCTCCATGCTCCACCCTTCTCTCTTTAGGTGGTCGGAACGCTGGTTATGTACCACAACGTCTAGGCGAGGCTAAATTTCAGACTTTTACAAATTAGCTTTAGGCCAATGATCCAACTCTAATGAGCTGGCACGCATCGTGCATCACCTTTACGGAAAGAAACTTTATGGAATTAATGGAAGTTTATCACGAAGCGATGGCCAAGTGGACAATCGCACGGGCGAGTAGCGGAAAGTGCGAAGGTCCGAGTTTGTCTTCGACCTGATCGAATCAGCCATCCGAAGAGAAGCGACCGAAATTCTTCTCACACCGGTCCAAGAATCAGACATGGGACCTCACAGGATTATGGCGTCCGGCGCCGGATGCACCGGCACCAGACTGCCGGACGCGCGCAGCGCTAATTCCAGTCGCCGACAAGCTCGACGACGGCGTGGCCCGTCACAGGTTTGCCCTCCATTTGGCCGGCAACCTTGCTCGCGCCCTCGTATTTGTTTACGCCAATCGGAGACACCACTTCCTGCTCCCGGACCAAGGGCTCGACGCGCAGGCGTGCCTTTAGCATTGGGATCGAGACCACCCAATGGGTTGGATAGTGATGGCCGGTCGCGGCGCTCTTCCAGATGCTCGTGGCGCCCTCGGCGAGAGGCTCAACATCGACGATCTCATGGCGGCCATCGGGATGGAGCATCGTCGCGAACGCATGCTCCTTGTCACCCTCGATGATGTCCCAGAGGCTGATACGATCTCCATTGTCGAGACTGATCCCCATCCAGCTCCATTGCTTGTGCGCCCAGAACGATGGCGGCATCTGCCCCCATTGCCGATCGAACCATGACACGCCATCCACCTGGTAGCGCTTCCCGTCGACCACGACCGAGCCGGCGGTCTTCATGTTCGGCAGGGCGTATTCGTAGTTGATATCGCCGTAGAACGGGAGCAGCCCCGTCCCCAAATTCGCGAGCAATGGCCCCTGCTGAGCGAGCATCAGATCGAGCTGGATCCGTGAAAACTGTCCGCTCAGGTGGATGCCGGAGGCGCGGCCGGTCAGGCCGCCGGAAGGGGTCCGGACATCGAGAGACGCTGCCGAGAAGGTGGTTTCGGAAGCCTTATAGTCTTTCTCTTCCGCCAGCGACTTGCCGCTGACAGGATCCAGCACGGATACGATCGCCTGTATCACGGGGCCACCCTGGGGCGGCGTCAGCCGGATATAATGAACCAAGAGGTCCAACCGATTGCTGCCGGACGTCAGGTGACTGACGACGAACCACGAATCTTGCGCCACTCCCTCCTTGGCGACCAGATCAGGATCTGCTGCGACGAACAACGGCGCGCCTTTGCTTGAGCCGGACGCTGCGACGGCCTGAGCAGCCGGCGGTATCATTGGCGGTGCGCCGGTTTGACCGTTGGCCCCGTTCGGTGCCGCCGTCACCATGATTACAACCAGTGCAGATGCCATCGAACCAGTGAAAGCGCGCCCCAGCCTCCTCCAGTCGGCGCTAGGCGAGCTTCCTCGCACGACCGGATACTCTGCGACAGCGTGTTCCATCGGACTGGACACGTCTGCGCCGTGATCGAGCATGGCAATGCGGCGCCGCCCGCGGGTGGTCCCTTGGCTTCGAGATTTGTTGGTAAGGCGACACGATGACCGAGAGATCGATCGCTTGGCGGACGTGATGTCTTGCTCCGTCGCCCGAGAAAATCGGCGCTCTAAGTGCGGATATATCAATCGCTTAGTTAGCATTTACAGGTGTTTTTTTGGTAGCTCTGGTGTGCCGTTTGGACGAAGAGAATTGAGAATTTGTCTTTGAGCCTTTCTTCAAATCGTGGCGCCGATCATGCGTTGCCGCCGCTGCGTTCCGTCGCGTCGTGCTGGGTTGGCGATCAAACTGCGGATAGCATGCGCTATGTGCCCTACCCGATCCGCTTAGCGAGTTCCGGGTACAAGCGGAAGGCATTCGCGTACGAGATGCTTCGCAAATCCGTTTCGCTGAACGCTGGGTAACGTCCAACGTCGGCGATGGCTGGAGCAAAGCTCGATTTCGGCATAAACGGGAGATCAAGCCCCATCAGCAGCTGCGACACCGGCACTAACTTGAGAATGGCGCCGAGTTGAGCCTCTGAGGTCGCTGCCGTCAGGTCGTAGTAGAACGACGCGATTCCCGCCCGTACTTCCTCAGAGGAAAGTTCAAGCCGTCCGGGCCCCACGCCGAAAGTATGCTCAAGCGTTTGAATTCGATTGACCAAGAATGGGATGGTGCCGCCGCCGTGGGTGGAGATGATCTTGATCTGTGAGAAGCGTTTCTTGGCGCCGGTGGCGACCATGTTGGTGATCATGCGAGTCGTATCAAACATGAATTCGATTACGGACGCGTTCAGTCCGTTGAGCAGGGTTTCCGCTGCCTTTGTGATCGTCGGGTGGACGAAAAGGGTTGCGCTGCGCCGGTTCAGCTCCTCGAACCAAGGATCGAATTGCGGCTCACCGAGATAGACATCATTAATACTTGTCGTCGTAGCGACGCCATCCATCTTCAAGGTATCGAGCGTGTAACCGATCTCAGCAATCGCGCCGTCTGCATTCAAACCAGGCAACGTCGCGACTGCTCCGAAGCGATTAGGGTGCTTGGAGATGATTTCGGCAAGCACCTCGTTGGTGCGCCTAGCGATATCGCGCGCTTCCTGTCCAGTCGCGTTGTTGGCCGAGGCAGGAGCGGAAAGCACGCAGGCGGAGATGTCGTGCTCCTCCATATACGAGAGCGTACTTTCGACCGACCAATCGGGCTGTTTACGACCCTCCCCCACCGGCGCACCTTCCCCAAAAGCTAGGATGGGGTGCGAATGAACGTCAATGATTTTGCTTAGGCTAGCCATAGCAAAGTTAGTTGAGCACATCCGGGCGCAAAAATTCCATCAAGCGGTGGTTATCCCGGTAATCAACCGGAATGGCCACGACAACTGGACCTTCCATGGCCAGCGCTTTTTTGAGCGTCGGCGCAATCTCATCGGGCTGGTCTATCTTCAGCCCGCCAGCACCGTACGACTCGGCCAACTTCACAAAATTCACCGGACCAAAATCGACGCCAGAAGAACGTCCGTACTTCGCTACCTCCTGAAAGCGGACCATGTCATAGTGGCCATCAATCCACACCAAATGAACAAGATTACATTTGAGCCTGACCGCTGTCTCAAGTTCCATCGCGGAAAAAAGGAAACCTCCGTCTCCTGAGATGGAGATGATTTTTTCATTCGGACGCACCAGACTTGCGGCAATGCCCCAAGGCAACGCAACCCCCAACGTCTGCTGTCCATTAGTCATGAGTATTTGACGTGGGCGGAAGCTGTAGAGATGTCGCGCCAGCCAGATATGAAACGACCCCATGTCAAGACACACGGTCGTGTCCTCGCTAAGGAAGCTTTGCAGTTCGTACGTCAGGCGCGCTGGATGAATTGGGCCACCATGCAACCCAATTGCATAGCCGGCGAATTCCTTCCGCTGTTGGGCGATCTCACCGAGGAAAACCGTTTCCTTGCCTCTGGTACGCGGAGTCACCTGGCTGGTTAACGCCTCTACGGTCGCCGAGATACTACCCGTGAGTTCGATGGCTGGTTTGTACTCCTTATCGATGTCCGAAGGAAGGACGTCAATGTGGATAATGTCGCGTTTAAACCCATGGTTCCACAGAGAAGGATCATACTCCACCGGGTCATAGCCAATAGTGATGACCAGGTCGGCGGCATCCAGGAGTTTGTCTCCTGGCTGGGTGTGGAACAATCCGACTCGCCCAC
>DATFVD010000227.1:0-22338 GCA_035260505.1 Terriglobales bacterium | reverse complement strand
GACGGAATTCCTTCGACCCCAACTTGGGGAACAGGCTCAGATCCGGCAAATACAAGCAGTGGTGACGATTGGGCTTATGTGAACCGCCTGGGAGGTCCCGGGTGCAAGACGCTTACAAATCCCGGCCATCTCGGTTACATCAAGAATCAGTGTTTCCAGGTTCCCACCGCGCCGGACCTGGCATTCTGGAACGCGAACTGCAACCCGCAGCCGCCAAGTTTGGGGACGGACGCAAACAATAACCCGATTCGCATTAATAACCCTCAAAACCCGGCATTGGACAACTTGGGATGGCTCCCAGCACTGCCATGCTTTAACCTCCGTGGCAATGCGGGACGCAACATCATCCAAGGCCCGGGGCTGACGTCGTTGGACTTCTCCTTATTCAAGAACAGCTACATCAAGAGAATTTCCGAGAAGTTCAACGTGCAGTTCCGCGCGGAGATCTTCAACATTCTCAACCATGCTAACTTTGCTCCGCCGTCCACCCCCACCAACACGGACATTTTCGATGGTACTGGGAACCTCTCGGGCGCGGCGGGACTGCTCAACAGAACCACCACCACCTCGCGCGAGATCCAGTTCGCAGTCAAGGTAGTCTTCTAGTCTCGGTTGAAAGGGTGATGAGTGGATAACGAAGACCAATACCCACACATGCAGCGGGAAAACCGGGCACCGGAGTTGACCCGCCGCAGCTGGATGCAGCGAGCAGCGTGGATTTCCGCCGGCATGGCACTTCCACGGATTGCGTGGGCCGCGGCCCAGGACGCCACCCCGGCCATCAGTCCGGTGATGGAAAAGCTCAGCGCCTACATGGCCGAGGCCCGGAACCGTGCGCTGCCGGACGATGTGGTACGGGAAACCGCGCATCACATCCTCGACACGATCGCTGCCATGGTTTCGGGATCAGGACTGCCCCCCGGAGTCATGGCGATCAAGTTCGCACAAGACTACGGCGGCGAGAAGATTGCCACCGTGGTGGCGTCTAAGGTCGTCTGCGGACCGATCGAAGCGGCATTCGCCAACGGAATGCTGGCACACTCCGATGAGACCGACGACGATTTCACCACCGGAGGAGCGCATCCGGGTTGCGCGGTGGTGCCCGCGGCGCTGGCTTCGGGGGAGCGGTTCGGCATCACTGGGACGCATTTCCTGCGAGCCGTGACGCTCGGCTACGACATCGCCATGCGGGCCATGAGGACTGTCGGTCCGGGGATGAAAGAGACACACAACCTGGTTGGAACCATGGGTGCGACTGCGGCTGCAGGTTGTACCGCCAGTCTTACTGCCCAGCAGATGCGCTGGCTGTTCGATTATGCCGCGCAGCAGGCTGGAGCTGGTATCGGCGCGTGGCGGCGCGACACCGAACATATCGAGAAGGCTTTCCTGTTCGGCGCGATGGGAGCGCGCAACGGGGTCAATGCTGCCCTGGTGGTCCACTCCGGCTGGACTGGCGTCAACGATGTTTTGGCAGGCCCTAACAATTTCGTGGAGTCCTACAATCCCAAGGCCGATCCTGCGGGTCTGATCGAGCAACTGGGCGAGCGCTACGGAGTGGTGCAGACGACGATCAAGAAGTGGACTACGGGAGGGCCAATCCAGGCGCCGCTTGATGCCATGGAAAGTCTGCGTAAGCGGCAACCCTTCGCGGCGGATCAGGTGAAACAGGTGGTGGTGCGTGCGGCTACCAGCGCAGCCTACACCGTGAACAACCGCGATATGCCGGATATCTGTCTTCAGCACCTGGTCGCGGTGATGCTGATTGATAAGACGGTCTCCTTCCGGGCGGCACATGATAAGGCACGCATGCAGGACGCGGCTGTACTCCGCGAGCGCGCCAAAGTGCAACTCGTCCCCGATGAAGAACTTGAAAAGCTCATACCGGCGCGAGTGGCCATCGTTGAAGTTACCCTAAACGACGGAACACGGCTCACAGACCGTGTGGAGCATGTGCGTGGAACTCCGGAGAATCCGATGACTCGCGACGAGGTGGTGGCGAAGGCGCGCGAGTTGATGGCGCCCGTTCTCGGCGCTGCAACCTGCTCGAAGTTGATCGAGCGCGTGCTTGCGCTTGATACCGTGAAGGACGTCCGCGAGCTTCGCCCCTTACTTCAGGGCGATTCAAAACTTGAACAACGCAAACATTGAAATCGATGCGGCGCAACGATATGCGCAGCCAAGGATGCGCCAGGATGAAGGGGACCAACAGAGCAACGCTGCTGCTGGTATTGTGCGCGGCCACGACGAGCAGCTTATATTCCGCAACAAAAAAATTGGGTAACTCGGCTCCTCAGGCTGAACAATCGGCTGCGAGTTCCGCGCAGACCCCGGAGCTTAGCTTCGACTTCTTCAAGACCAAGGTCCAGCCAATCTTCCTGAAGAACCGCGCCGAGCACGCACGCTGCTATGGTTGCCACATTCTGCCGAACAGGATCTTTCGCCTCCAGCCGCTGTCGCCAGGGACTACGGACTGGAGCGACGAGCAATCCCAGCAAAACTTTCAGAGCGTGCTGGAAGTGGTCGTTCCCGGCGATCCCGCTTCCAGCAAGCTTTTGCTCCATCCTCTTTCGCCGGACGCCGGAGGAGATCCGTTTCATTCCGGCGGCAGGCAATTTGCGTCTCAGAACGACCCCGACTGGCTTGTGATCGCGGAATGGGTGCGCGGAGTCCGCACAGGAATTTCCGATTCTGCACCTCTAACACGCGTCTATGTGACCAATAGCGCCAGCGACACGATTGATGTTATCGATCCCGCCACGAATAAGGTCGTGCAGGTAATACGCGGTATCGAACTGCCGCACGGCATCGCTTTTTCCCCTGACGGAACGCGGATTTACGTCAGCAACGAAGCGGAGAGTGTGCTCGATGTTCTGGATCGAAAGAGCGGAGAAATCCTGAAAAAGATACCTCTCAGCGATCGGCCGAACAACATCGCCATCACCAAAGATGGAAGTCAGGTCCTGGTTGGTATCCGGACGCAGCCCGGCGTCCTCGATGTAATCGACACGGCCTCGCTCCAGAGAGTAAAGAGCATACCCGTGGATGGCGCGGTCCATAATGTGTTCGTGACGCCAGATGGCAAATATGCTGTCAGTGGTTCGATCGAAAATAAAGCCGCAACGGTGATTGATCTCCACACCCAGACAATGGCGTGGGAAGTCAAATTCGACCGCCCGGTACGTCCCATGGCCTTCGAGACAAACCCCGATGGCTCGACCAGTCGCATTTTCGTTCAGCTTTCCACTTTTCACGGATTCGCTGTTGTCGACTTCGCGAAACGGGCAGAGGTTGCCAGGATCAAGCTGCCGGATCAGCCCGGCGGTTTCGGAATTGCGGAGGCTCGAGGAGGCGTGCCGTCTCATGGTATCGGGGTGACTCCGGATGGAAAATCGTTGTGGGTCAACAGCACGCTCTCCAATGCTGTCTTTAAGTACTCGCTCCCTGATCTCAAGCTGGTGGGACATGCGGCACTGCCCGAAGTTCATCCGCTGGGGCATGCGCCCACTGGGGCGGTACCCGAGTGGATTGCCTTCACTCCTGACAGCAAACTGATCTATGTTTCGGACTCCGCGGCTCGATTGGTGTCGGTTATTGACACACAGACTCTCCAGGAAGTCGCTCGCATCCCAGTTGGGGAAGTTCCCAAGCGAATAAAAACTTTGGTTCTGCAATAAAACCTGTGGGGTCGTGAGATCGCCTCAAAAGTATCGATTGCAGCACAAAATCGGACCGCACATACAGGTCAAGATTCGGACTAAAGAAACAGGTTATGGCCGAACACACCGCCCCTTCTCCAGAAGCAGAACATGTCGATATTCCCGCCGCGGACTCCGAGGTCGGCCGGCGCGCCAGGCATCGCATCGCGCGGCGTCTCCTGCCCTACCTGTTTGTGCTGTATGTAATCGCTTTTCTGGATCGAATGAACATTGGGGCCGCCGCTCTTCAAATGCCCCGCGATCTTGGGTTCAGCGATCGAGTGATCGGCCTGGGAGCAGGTATTTTCTTTCTGGGGTACCTCGTGCTGGAAATCCCCGGCGCATTGATTGTGGAGCGATGGAGCGCGCGCAAATGGATCGCGCGCATCATGATCTCCTGGGGATTGGTTACGGTGTTAATGGCATTCATTCACACGGCCCACCAATTTTATCTGGTACGTTTTTTCGTAGGCGCCGCTGAAGCGGGATTCTTGCCCGGGGTTATCGTCTACCTGACCCATTGGTTCCGATACGAGGACCGCGGCAAGGCAGTCGCTTTCTTCTATGCCGCCAATCCTCTTTCCTACGTGATTGGCTCGCCAATCGCAGGCTTGCTGCTCGGGATCTCATGGCTTGGCCTGAGAGGTTGGAGATGGCTGTTTATCCTGGAAGGCATCCCCGCGATCGTATTCGGGACGATCACGATCTTCTACCTGACAGACTGGCCAGCGCAGGCTCGTTGGCTGCCGTCGGACGAGCGGTCCTGGATCATCGAACAATTACAGCGCGAAAAGCAGGCCAAGAAGAATCGTCATCATTCCTTCAGCATTTGGGGAGCTCTGCGCAACCGGGATGTAATCCTGCTGACCCTATGCTATTTCTGCGCCATGACCGGAAGCTACGGGATCGCTTTTTGGCTCCCGACCATTCTCAAACGCCTCTCTGGACAGAGCGACCTAAAGGTGACTCTTCTGGCCGCTTTGCCGTACGTCGCAGCTTTCGTCACCCAGCAATTGAATGGATGGCATTCCGATCGAACTGGAGAGCGCCGGTGGCATGCGGCCATCCCTGTATTTCTGTGCGCGCTTGCTCTCTCGCTCGCTGTGCTCAATAGCTCGCGGCCCCTGGTATCGATTGGCCTGTTCATTCTCGTGGGGGCTTCGTTTTATGGTTTTCAACCTTGTTTTTGGGCCGTGCCCACGCTTTTCCTAAGCGAATCGGCCGCAGCCGCCTCGATCGGGCTGATCAATGCAGTCGGAAATCTCGGCGGCTTTGTTGGGCCCATGGTGATGGGTTATCTGGTTGGCCGCACGCATAACTTCAGCGCCGGCCTGTGGTACCTGGTGGGTAGTCTTGTTATGTCGGGTATTTTGATGCTCTCGGTTGGTGCCGGTCGCCGCCGCGAAGCTTTAAATACGGCCTAGAGCTCTCGCAGGATCAAGAGCGCGAATTATTTTTAATGTTCGCTTAATCCGGATTTCATGTTCATCCTGATTAATGGTAGAGGTGCAGTCGTGAGTTGTCTGTAACGACGGTCTTGTTTCTCAATACTGGAGGTAAAGGTGAATAAATCGCGAGTAATGATTTTGTCCGCTGTGTTGTTAGCGCTCGTAACCGGAGCTTGGGCTCAACAGAAACCGGTTTTGGAGCTTGTACAAACGACGCCATTGCCTGAGCTCAAGGACGGCGATTTCGACCATTTCACGGCGGATGTTGCGGGAAACCGGCTGTTCGCCACCGCGGAAGAGAACTCCAAAGTGCTGGTCTTTGATCTCAAGACCAATGATCTGATCCACACCATTAGCGATCTCAAGGCGCCGCACTCGATGCTCTATCGGGCCGATCTGAAGAAGCTTTTCGTAGTCGATGGCGATTTGGGTGAAATCAAGATTTATGAGACGGATTCCTACAAGCCGGCCGGAAGTATCAAACTGAAGGAGGGTGCGGACGCAAGCGCCTATGACCCGGCCACCAACTATCTGTATGTCGTGAACGGTGGCAAGGACGCCAAGCTCCCCAATGCGTATATCAGTGTCGTCGACACCACCACCGCCAAAACTGTGGGCGAAATCAAGGTCGACTCCAATGACGTGGAAGGCATGGCCATAGAAAAATCTGGGCCCCGCATTTACGTCGTCATCAGAGGAAACAACTCAGTCGAGGTGTTTGACCGCACTAAGCGCACCTTGCTTGCGACCTGGTCGATTGCGACCGAGGGCAAGAAACCTACCGCCATAGCGTTCGATGAGGACGCGCACCGGCTCTTTATCGGCACGCGCGATCCCGGAAAATTAGTCGTGCTGGATACCGAGTCAGGCAAGGTTGTTAGCACCATGCCTGCGGCAGCAATGGTCGATGACATGGCTTACGATGCCCAGCGAAAGCGCCTCTTCTTTGCAGGAACGCTATTTCTCGACGTGTTTCAGCAAAGCGACGATCACTATGTCCAGAGCGGTCACATTCCGACTTCGTTTCGCGCCAAGACTGGAATTCTGGTCCCGGAGTTGAATCGCTTCTATCTGGCGGTTCCGCACCATGAGAAACAGTCAGCCGAACTACGTGTTTACAACGTGCTTCCTTAAGCCCGGTTGGAAGTTGCCAAAGTCGTTGGGATTCCATCATCAAAACGGACGCTCTTCCGCATCAGCGGAAGAGCGTCTTTTCAGTTTGTATTAACTATTTTGGAAGGCGGTTCTGCCGGCATAGCAGGGAGTTAAGAGGTATGGAGAACCCGACGATATACGAAACCCAACCGGGACGGTTGGGATTCTTGCCGGGCCAGCTTCACCGCAAGTCGATATCAGACTTGTGCAGGCACGAGCGAAACTTCCGCGGCAATGGCCTTTCCCATGTCCTCGGTGCCGGCACGACCGCCAATGTCCGGAGTGAGAGGGTCGCGACGAGCAAGCACCTTGAAGATAGCCCCCTCAACCGCGCGAGCGGCTTCCTTCTCGCCAAAATGATCCAACATCATGGCGCCCGACCAGATTTGCGCGACTGGGTTGGCAATCTTTTTTCCGGCAATGTCGGGAGCCGATCCGTGGACAGGCTCGAACATCGAAGGGAACTCCCGCTCTGGGTTTAGATTGGCAGACGGCGCAAGCCCCATCGAGCCCACAACAGCGGCGCCGAGGTCGGACAAAATATCTCCGAAAAGATTCGATCCCACCACCACATCAAACCAGTCCGGATGGCTCACGAAGTGAGCGGTCAAAATATCGATGTGGTATTGGTCTGTTTTGACCTGCGGATATTTCTTTGAAACAGCGGAGAACCTTTCGTCCCAGAAGGGCATGGTGTAGACAATGCCGTTCGATTTTGTCGCTGACGTTACATGGTTCTTGCGGGTCCGGGCCAATTCGAAGGCATAGGTCATGATCCGATCGCAACCTTGCCGGGTGAAAACGGTCTCCTGGATCGCCATTTCGAGATCCGTGTTTTGGTGGAGACGGCCGCCGACTGAGGAGTATTCGCCTTCGTTGTTCTCACGGATGATACAGAAATCGATCTCGCCCGCTTTACGATTGCTGAGAGGGGTCTTGATTCCTTCCAACAGTCGTACCGGCCGCAGATTCACATACTGTTTGAACGCACGACGGATGGGAATAAGCAGGCCCCAAAGCGAAGCGTGATCGGGTACGCCCGGGTAACCCACTGCTCCAAGAAAGATCGCATCGAACGGGCGCAACTGTTCCAACCCGTCCTCAGGCATCATCCGCCCTGTCTTGAGATAGGTTTCGCAGCTCCAGTCGAAATGCTGCCAGGAAAAAGAAAGATCAAAACGGCGCGCTGCCGCCTCGAGTACGCGAATCCCCTCGGGGACTACTTCGCGCCCGATGCCGTCGCCTTCGATAACTGCAATTTTGTAATTCTTCAAATTCCCTCGAATCGCCTTACTTCAGCTCGTTCTTGAATACTTTTCCGCCTTTCATCACGAACTTCACCCGCTCAAGTTCTGTGATGTCAGTGGTTGGATCTCCTGAAACTGCAACGGCGTCCGCGAACTTACCTGCCTCCAGGGAGCCGATACGATCCTGCCACCCCATCAGCTGCGCAGCTCCGGTGGTCGCGGCAAGAATCGCCTGGACCGGAGTCATTCCGAATTTCACCATGTATTCAAATTCTTTGTTTTGGGTGCCGTGCGGGAAGGGGCCAGCGCCGGAGCCGAATGCAATCTTGACGCCTGCCGCCACGGCCTTGGGGAAGCTGTGTTCCGAAACTTCCGCAATGCTGTGCCCATGATGTTTTTTCTCGTTCTCTTCGCGATCGAGTTGATAATGATACAGCGTCGGCACGAGATAAATGCCTTTCTCGATCATCATTTTGATCTCGCCATCGTCAAGGTCTACGCCATGCTCAATCGATTCCACCCCCGCGTTGATGCAGTTGTGCAGACCCTCGCCACCAAAGGCGTGACAGGAGACTTTGTGCCCTCTCCTGTGAGCCTCATCCACGATTGCATTTACCTCTTCTGCCGTGAACGTCGGCGGGACCACCATTTTCCCATCCGCGCTGAAATGAAACTGGTTCGACGCATACAACTTGATCCAATCCGCGCCATGCGCGATCTGCTCCCGCACCGCTTCACGGGCGGCCCAGGGGGAGTCCACGACCTGCAGCGTGGCCGGAAGATGTAGTTCCTCCGAGTAACCGTTCATGATGAAGCCACCCGTTGCCTGAAGGCCCCGGGTAGAGACCTGCATGCGGGGACCCGTCACAACGCCGCGGTCGATGGCATTGCGCAGATCGACATCGCTGTAGCTGGCTCCCAGCGTTTTCAGATCGCGAAGCGTCGTGAAACCCACCATCAGGTCTTTTTGCGCGTTCGCGAGAGCGATTAGTGTGCGGTACTGGTAGGAGTCACGTAAGAATTGCTCCTCCATGTCTGGTCCGTTTCCAAAGACATGGGTGTGTGCGTCGATCAGGCCTGGAAGCACGGTAGCGTGGCTCAGGTCCACCACCTCGGCGTCCGCAGGGACTTTCACTCGCTCCGCCGGGCCAACCTCGGTGATGCGGTCTCCATGGATCAAGACAACCTGATTTGTCAGGAGCTTTGCAGACTTCACATCAAAAAGGCGTCCGGCGCGAATTGCGATCGAGTGCTCAGGGGAGGTCGTTTGAGCGCCAGTGAGAGTGCAGGCAAAGAGCACTAGAGCGGCAAAGTACCTTTTGATCACGGTTGTCGATGGTCGCCCTGCAACATTAAGGTCCAATGAAGGCCAAATGAAACTTTGTTCAGACTGGACGTCATCCGGCGGATGGCGCGTAGCAATCCACCATTCGGTGGTGATTGACGATCGTGAATAACTTCCGATTCTGAACAACTTTTCATCCTCGCTTTGTTTAGGCTTCATCTTGAAATGGCAATATACTATGCCTCGGGAGACTGAATGCGCATCTTGCTGGTCGAAGACGAAGCGAAGGTCTCGAGTTTTGTCGCGCGCGGGTTGATGGCAGAGCGCTTCGCGGTCGATGTGATCGCGGACGGTCAGTCTGGACTCGAACTCGCAACTACGTATCACTACGACCTCGTGATTCTCGACTTGATGCTGCCGAAATTGGACGGCACCCAGGTGCTTCGCCGTCTGCGGAGCCAGAATGTCAATGTTCCCGTATTGATTCTAACGGCCCGCGATGCGGTCGCCGACAAGGTGGGTAATTTTGAGGCGGGGGCGGATGACTATCTCACCAAGCCTTTCGCTTTCGCTGAACTCCTGGTGCGTGTCAAGGCGCTGCTTCGGCGTGGACCCGTCAGCCGCAGCAGCGTGGTTCGGGTGGGCGATCTGGAACTCGACCGGCTCTCCCAGCAGGTACGGCGTGGCGGCAAACGGATCGACCTGACTTCGAAAGAGTATTCTTTGCTTGAATACCTGATGTCGAATGCGGGCAGGGTCTTATCTCGAACCATGATCATCGAACATGTGTGGGATCAGAGTTTCGATGGCATCACCAACATCGTGGACGTCTATGTGCGGCACCTCCGAAGCAAGGTGGACGACCCCTATGAGCAGAAGCTGATTCGTACCGTTCGCGGCGTTGGCTACACCATCAGCAACGGAGCGCACTCGTGAATACTCGATCGCTCCGTTTCCGCATCACGGCCTGGTACGCGGCGCTTCTCGCCGGCGCGCTGCTGGTCTTTGGTATCTCGGTCTACCTCGGTCTGGAGCGATACCTCAACTGGAATCTGCAAAGAACGCTCAGCTCGGACTGCCGCACCATCGGAACGCAGTTGCTATCGCAACATCCCTTCAAGCGCACGAACTGGCTCGAGACTGAAATCAACGAGGCTTATGCGCCCGAGGTAAACGGCCACTTTATTCGCGTGGTCGAGGAAGGGGTCGGGGTCTTGTACATTTCCGGCACGCCGAAAGACGGTGCATTCGACCCGTCTCGAATCCCTTTACCGAATGGAAACGAAAAAAATCATCTGCGCAAAGTGCGTTTAGCCGGAGGACAGCTCCTAATCGATACTCAGCAATTCACAACGCCGGATGGAAGTAACTTCATCGTCGAAAGCGGCGTTCCGTATCAGCAGATCGAAGTCGTGCTCCACGGATTGCTGGTAACGTTCGGCATCTACATGCCCTTCATCATTTCTCTTGCCGTGATGAGCGGTTACTGGTTGATGAGGCGATCGCTACAACCCGTAGACGAGATCACGAAAAGGGCGGAGGGAATTACCTCCACCAACCTCAGCGAGCGCCTGCCCGTCATCCGAACCGGGGATGAACTTGAAAGGCTTTCAGTTTCCCTGAACCGCATGATCGAGCGACTGGATGAGGCCTTCCAGCACATCAATCGTTTTTCCGCGGATGCATCCCACGAATTGCGAACGCCTTTGACGATTCTCCAGTTGGAGCTTGAAGGCATCGCCCAGAGCCATCGGCGCAACCCTTCTTTAACGGACCAGATTGGCAGCGCACTGGAAGAAACTCACCGGATGTCCCACATCGTCGAGAACCTGCTGGCCATCTCACGTCTGGACGCAGGTGAGGTGAAAATGGACAAGACGCGCCTGGACCTCGGCGACCTGGCGGCGTCTACTGCAGAACAAATGAGACTGTTGGCGGAGGAGAAGTTGATCGTGTTCCGCAGCAATGTAGCGGCCAATATCCACGTGGAGGGGGATCGATCGCGGCTTCAGCAGGTCATCGTGAACCTCGTCGCCAATGCCATTAAATACACGCAAGAAGGCGGTGAGGTGGAAGTGAATGTTCGCGGGGGCCGTGGCATCGCTATCCTCGAGGTCACAGACAATGGCGCCGGGATATCGGCCCATGCTCTTCCCCATGTCTTCGAGCGCTTCTACCGGGCGGATAAGGCGCGCTCGCGCAACTCCGGCGGGGCGGGACTGGGCCTGGCCATCGTAAAAGCCATCTGCACGGCGCACGGCGCGGAGATCAAGGTTTCGAGCAAGGAAGGCTGCGGAAGTCGTTTCACAGTAGAGTTGCCCCTTCTCCATGTTCCTGAAGATGATCTGGCTAGGCCAGCACTTCGAACGCACTGACTCTGAACACAATTTTATCCTCCTTTCAGAACGCTTTAATCTGAAGCGAGTAACTCTATCTGTGCAGGTAATTGCTTCAACTGAACCCCCTATCGGGTCTCGGAATCTTCCCAATTCTGCCGTAATGGTTAGTGCAAGACGCCAAATGCTGAAAAGTATGCGAAATCCGGAGACGGGCTACCGCCAAGCGCGAACAGCCACCATTGTCGGGACGCTCATGGTCCAGTCACTTCTCTTCCTGATGGGTGGGCGCGCGTTCTCCCAATCAAGCGAGCCCGCACCTGGCGCGCAGATCACAATGGCGGAGCAAAGCACTCAAGCGAGCTCCACCACCGCTGCGCCGCCGGCCATCACTTTTTCTGACGCGCTGCAGCGTGCCCGGGCGAACAATCCTCAACTGCAAGCTGCATTCACGGCACTCGGCCTTGCTCATCAGGATCTTGTGCAAAGCCGGGCCGCGCTGCTTCCGAATGTCAGTTACGACATGCAGTTCCTATACACCGAGCCCAGCCCGCACGGAACGAGCAACCCGGTCTTTATCGCTAATAACGGAATTCACGAATACGTCGCACAAGGGAATGTGCATCAGGCGCTTTCCCTGCAGACATTCGCTGATTACGGTCGAGCGTCAGCGGCGCAGGCGGTGGCGAGGGCCAAATCGGAAATTGCCTTGCGCGGTTTAGCGGTCACGGTGGCGCAGGCCTATTATGCGCACGTTGCGGCAGGGCATAAGTACGCTACAGCGCAGCGCGCCAATGAGGAAGCGCAACGATTTCTCGGAATCAGCGAGAAGCTGGAGAACGGCGGCGAGGTAGCACACTCGGATGTCATCAAGGCCCAACTCCAGTACCACCAGCAACAGCGTGATTTGCGGGAAGCCGAGTTAGGGATGAACAAGAGTCGTCTTGACCTTGCCATCTTGTTGTTCAAGGATTTTAACGAAAACTTCACGGTGGTGGATGATCTCGGCACTGCTCAGGCGCTGCCCCCGTTTGACGAGATTAGCGCAGCGGGCACGCGGAATAATCCCGATCTCCGTGCCGCGCAAGCTGCGCTCCGCCAAGCCGGTCGGCAGGTCACCAGCGCTTGGGGAGGAGTACTGCCGTCCATCACTGTGGACTACTGGTATGGGATCGACGCAAACCAGTTCGCCACCGAGGGTCCCGCCGGGGTCCGCAACCTCGGTAGTTCCGCCGCGGCAACTCTGCAGCTTCCCATCTGGAGCTGGGGAGCCAACCTTAGCAAGGTGAAGCAGGCCAACCTCGAGAAGAATCAAGCTGTCGTCGAGTTGAGTGCGGCCCAGCGCACGCTGCTGGCAAACCTGCGTTCCTTTTACAACGAAGCACAAGCCGCACACGCGGAACTGGAACTGCTAAGCCAATCTGCTCAACTGGCATCCGAGAGCCTGCGATTGACCAGCCTCCGCTACCAGTCCGGCGAAGCTACCGTATTGGAAGTGGTGGACGCGCAGAATACGTTCACTGCTGCCAGCAACGCCTACGATGATGGGCAGGTGCGGTATCGGGTCGCGCTCGCAAATATTCAGACCCTGACTGGAAAGTTCTGAAACCGATGAATACTCATAAATCCACATTCCCAAAGACAATTCGTGAAGCTGTGCTGGATTCCCAACGCGCTTCCCGACTTGCGATTTCGATTTTCCTGGCGAGCGCGATTGCAATATCAGCCGTTGGCTGTTCTCAGGAGAAAACCGAAGAGGCTGTCGTTCCTGTCACCGCCGCGAATGCCCAGAAAGCCACCGTTCAACGCGTCGTCACGGCGGATGCTGTATTGTTTCCTCTGCAACAAGCGGCCATCGTGCCAAAGATCAGCGCGCCGGTAAAGCAGTTTTACGTCAACCGGGGAAGCAAGGTGCGCAAGGGCCAATTGCTGGCCGTTCTCGAGAACTCGGATCTGGCTGCTGCCAGGGAAGAAAATAAAGGCGCATTTGAGCAAGCCGAAGCCACATACGTTACGGGAACAGCGGCGGGCCTGCCGGAGGAAATACAGAAGGCGACATCGGATGCGCAATCCGCCAAAGAGATGTTCGACGCCCAGCAGAAGGTCTATGACAGCCGGCAAGAACTGTTCAAGCAAGGTGCCATGCCTCGCAAGGACCTCGATCAAGCCGGAGTCAGTCTTACGCAAGCGCGAGCTCAATATGAGCTGGCGAAAAGACATCTTGATTCCCTCAATGCCGTGGTCAAGCAGCAGGAAGCGAAAGGATTCGAGGGCCAGTTGTCCTCGGCCCGTGGCAAATACCTCGGAGCACAGGCTCAATTCGGCTATTCAGAAATTCGCAGTCCCATTGACGGCGTCGTTACGGATCGGCCCCTTTACCCGGGAGAGATGCCCAGCGCCGGAGTCCCGCTGATCACCGTTATGGACCTCTCACGTGTAACCGCGCGCGCCCATATCCCGCAAAAAGACGCGGTCTTGCTCAAGGTTGGAGACCAAGCCACCATCGATGTTTCTGGAATGGACAAGCCGACGGAGGGCAAGGTGACGCTGGTGAGTCCGGCGCTTGATCCCAACAGCACCACAGTCGAAGTCTGGGTCCAGGCGAAAAATCCGAAGCAGACTCTGAAGCCTGGCACGAGTGTGCGATTGTCGATGGTGTCTGAGACGGTACCGGACGCTCTGGTCGTTCCCGCCTCGGCGGTCATGACTGCCGCGGATGGTAGTGCGACCGTCATGGTCATTGGCTCTGACCAACACGCTCGCCAGTTGGCAGTGAAGGTCGGAATAAGGCAGGATGAGAACGTGCAGATTCTAGATGGGTTGAAAGAAGGGCAAAGCGTAGTCGCTTCCGGCGCCTATGGACTGCCGGATAACACCAAAGTTTCGGTCGAGGCGGCAAAAGAAAAAGAGACAGAAAAAGAGAAAGGAAACGACAAGCCCTCGGCAGGGGAAGAACCTTCCTCCAAGGATTCCAGCAAGGAGGAAAAACCGTAAGTGACCTCCAACGGCGGGAAGTCTCCGTACTGGTTTGCGCAACATTCGCGATCGGTCATTTTCCTGACCGTCACCCTCGCATTGATTGGCGGATATCTCGCTTTCACTGTGCCCGTCGCGGTTTTCCCGGCCACCAACTTCCCGCGAATTCTGATCGCTGTGGACAACGGCGTCATGCCGATCGATCAGATGACGGTGACCATTACCCGTCCTCTCGAAGAGGCGGTAAACAGCGTGCCGGGGCTGCTGAATGTAAAATCCATCACCAGCCGCGGTTCGGCTGAGATTGACCTTTTCTTCGACTGGAACGTCGACATGTTCCAGACGTTGCAGTACGTCAATGCGGCGCTATCTCGCGCACAAACCGAGCTTCCCGCAAGCGCGAAGGTAGAAGCCCATCGCCTGACGTTCGCCAGTTTCCCCATCATCGGGTACAGCCTGACGTCCGATACCGTAGAGCAGACTAAGTTGTGGGAACTGGCGACCTATGAAATCAAGCCGCGCTTGAACCGACTGGATGGCGTCTCCACAGTTCTGGTGCAGGGCGGACAGGAGCCTGAATTTCATATCATTCCCGACCCTGCTAAGTTGTTGGTGGCCGGGGTTACGGTTCCCGACATTCTGGAAGCGGTGCGACGCACAAACCTCATCGATTCTCCCGGACTGCTGGAGGAAAATCATCAGCTTGTCTTAGGGCTGATTAACGCTCAGGTTCGCAATCCCGAGCAAATTGCGGGTGTAGTGATCAAGGCAACGCCGGCGGGAGTTCCAATACACGTCGGAGATGTAGCAACCGTCACTTCTGCGGTAAAGCCGGTCTACACAATTGTGACGGCAAACGGCAAACCATCGCTTCTCATCAACGTCAATCGGCAGCCAGACAGCAACACCGTACAAGTAGCCGACGAAGTGCACGCGGAAATCGCACGGATTGAGCAGACTCTTCCGCGCGGCATCCAGATCCAGCCTTTCTATGACCAGTCGCTGATTGTCCATCAATCCATCGCAAGCGTTCGAGACGCGATCTTGATCGGTCTCGTCCTCGCCTCGATTATCCTCGTAGTTTTTCTCCGCGACTGGGGAACCTCGATCGTCGCAGGACTGGTGATTCCGGTTACGGTTTCGATCACATTCATTGCGCTGAAGGTGATGGGACAGAGCTTCAATCTCATGACGCTGGGCGGGCTTGCGGCTGCCGTGGGCTTGGTAATTGACGACGCCATTGTCGTGGTCGAGAACATCGTGCTGCATCGTGACGCGGGGCAGAACCGTCTCGAAGCCATCCAGAGCGCGCTAGGGGAGATCACGACTCCGTTGATTGGATCAACCATTACACCGGTGGTCGTCTTCCTGCCCCTGATCTCGATTGCCGGTGTTACCGGAACATTTTTCAGAGCGCTGGCTGTCACGATGGCTGTGTCGCTGTTTGCTTCACTCGCCCTCGCCCTGACGTGGACTCCTACTCTAAGCCAGTTTTTTATCAGGCATGGCAAATCGGGAGAGACTCCGGCCGAGGCCAACGTCGAGCACGAAGAGGATATTAAGCGCCTGCTGGCGGCTGAAGATGCCTCCATTAGCGGCTTTTTTCTCAAGATCGTTAACTTCCATCAGAAATGGTTGAGTCGCGCCTTGAAGCACCCGAGAAAGCTGGCGCTGCTGAGCCTCGCGCTCGTCGTCGTGTCCTACGCTTGTTACCACTTCCTCGGTTCCGACCTGCTCCCCGAGATGGATGAGGGTGGTTTTATCGTCGATTACATCATGCCCGCGGGCAGTTCGCTCGCCGAAACCAATCGCGTCATCACTCATGTCGAGAAAATATTGCGGGAAGTCCCTGAAGTGGAGAGCACGTCCCGGCGCACCGGAATGCAGCTTGGCCTAGCTTCTGTGACGGAGGCGAATACCGGAGACGTATCGGTGAAGCTGAAAGTTGATCGCAGCCGTGGTATTGATGAAGTAATTGAGGAAGTTCGCACCAAGATAAAGGCGGAAGAACCTGCATTGGACGTAGAGTTTATCCAGATTTTGCAGGACATGATCGGAGATCTTACTAGCGCGCCGGAGCCAGTCCAGATCAAGCTCTTCGCGCAGGATCCGGCATTGCTGGCCGACTGGGCTCCCAAACTCGCGGATTCGATCAGCAAGATCAAGGGCGTGGTGGACGTACTCAATGGCATCGACAACACGATCAGCGGTCCCGCAGTAACGTTTCAGATCAATCCAAGCGTGGCGGCACGGACCGGATTCACCCCGGAAGAAGTTGCCATTGATGCCGCCGCGATTGTCGAGGGAGAACCGGCGCCCACGCCCGTAGTGAGTAACGATCGAGCCTACACGCTTCGCGTGCGATTTCCCGATAGAAACCGAGCTTCGATTGGAGCGATGCGCGACACCCTGTTGACCAGCAGTTCGGGAAAAACGGCGACGTTGGGAGCGCTGGCGGATATTACATCCGTTCCCGGGCAGACTGAAGTCCGTCGCGAAAATCTGCAGCGCCAGGTTGCGGTGACAGCTCGCCTCGAGGGCACCGACCTTGGCACCGCCATTTCTGAAGTCCAGAAGGCAGTTGCCGATCTGCATTTGCCGGCCGCAATCCGAGTCGAATACGGCGGCACCTACAAAGAGCAGCAGCAGTCCTTCCGCGACCTCGGCTTTGTACTCGTCCTGGCCGTTGTATTGGTTTTTTGCGTTCTGCTCTTTGAGTTCGGCTCTTTTGCCGCTCCCCTCGCGATATTGGCTTCCGCGCTGCTGTCAACCTCGGGCGTTTTTATTGCGTTGCTGATCACGCGAACCACTTTCAATATTTCCTCTTTCATGGGGATGATCATGGTGATCGGCATTGTGGCGAAGAACGGTATCCTGCTGCTCGATGCTGATCAGAAATTCCGCGCTCTCGGTTTTTCGGCGGAAGAAAGTATCTTGCAGTCTAGCCGTAGAAGACTGCGCCCGATCGTCATGACAGCACTGGCAACACTCGCCGGGATGCTGCCGCTATCTTTTGCGATCGGCGCTGGTTCGCAAATGTTGCAGCCCCTGGCAATTGCCGTAATCGGGGGAGTTGTGATTTCCATGGTGCTTTCACTCATAATTACCCCGGCCGTACACTTCTTTGCAACCGGCGGTATGCATGGAAGCACCTCGGCCAGTAGTTCTAACAATGAATAATTCGCGCGATGGTTATGAGTATCTTTACGATAGAACCCAGGGGCAAAGATACCCGCTGGCATCCGGAGACTTTATGAAGACAAAATTCGCGAATCTGATTCCGTGTCTGACACTTGTTGCGGTCGCCATTAGTACCTGCTTCATGGTGGCTGCCCCCGTTGCAGCCCAGTCCACCCCCACCTACGCGGTCGCTCGCACTATGGTGATCGGGGGCGACGGCGG
Organism: Terriglobales bacterium; assembly: GCA_035260505.1. Taxonomy (GTDB): domain Bacteria; phylum Acidobacteriota; class Terriglobia; order Terriglobales; family Acidobacteriaceae; genus Acidiflorens. Next base: position 4,794 of record DATFVD010000227.1, on the reverse strand, counting down.
ATGGGACTATGTGTACGCCGATTCTGCGGCGCGCCGCCTTTACGTCGCCCGCGCCACTCGCTTCATGGTGGTTGATCTGGACTCCGGCAAAGTGGTCGGCGAGATTCCGGATACACCCGGCGCCCACGGTGTGGCCGTTGTCTCCGATCTAGGCATTGGCTTCACCACAAACGGCCGCGAGAACACTTCCAGCGTATTCGATCTGAAAACGCTGAAAGTTTCTGAAAAAATCAAGACCGCCGAAGGGCCGGATGCAATCGTGTACGACTCCGCTTCGGGCCACGTTTTTATCATGGACGGCCACGGCAAGGCCGCTTCCGTGATTGACCCGAAAACGCGCAAAGTTGTCGCGACGGTTGCCCTCAGTGGTAAGCCCGAAGCTCCGGTCGCCGATGGAAAGGGCCGCGTTTACGTCAACATCGAGGACAAGAACTCCATCGCGGTGATTGACTCCAGCAGCAACAAAGTTGTTGCCGAATGGCCGATGGCCGGCTGCGACGAGCCCAGCGGATTGGCCATGGATCAGGAGGAAGGCCGCCTGTTCGCCGCTTGCGGCAACAAACTCATGGCGATTGTGGATTCGAAAACGGGCAAATTGCTCTCGACTGTGCCCACCGGCGACAGCAGCGATGGCGCCGCTTTCGACCCGAAAGCCAAAGTTGCCGTTACTTCAAACGGGGAAGGCTTCATGAGCTTCGTCGGGGAGCGTGACGGAAAATATACGCTGATCGAAAATGTGCCGACCAAGAAGGGTGCGCGCACCATCACTTTCGACGCCGCTACTGGCCAAATGCTTACGGTGTCCGCCGACCTGGGCCCGGCGCCGAAACCAAGTCCGGAAAATCCGCGAGGACGGCCTCTGCCATTGCCGAATTCGTTCGTCGTTATCGCGGTGGGAAAGAAGTAGCAACCCGTGATCGCACGCTCAGCCGCACGATGGAGGGACGGGCGCCTCGCCCGTCCAGCCGGGCCGAGAAGTCCGGTTCTCCACCGGCAAGGCTGGATCGACAACCATAGTAATCACGCGGTTGCTTCCGATGAAAGCGGGTATTTCGCTGCCATGAAAAGACGAGATTTTTTGCGGTCTTCCGCCAGTTTGGGCGCCATTGTGACAACTGTCGGTTTGTCTCCCGCCACGCTAGGCGCGAGCGAGATTCCGACCTGTGCCCCTGCTCCATTTCCGCAGACTCCTGGGCTGACAAAATATGTGGTCGAGTTTGTGCGGAACACAAAGTTCACCGATCTGCCGGCGGACGTGATTGAGCTGGGCAAGAAATCCATCCTCGACGGCTTAGGGCTGGCCTTGGCCGGCGCCCGAGCCCAGAACGGAAAGTTGTTCCGTGAGTATGCCGCCAGCCTCGGCCTTCCCGATCGCGGCGCCACGGTGATGGGGACTAAGAACAAACTGACGCCGCGCTTCGCGGCCTTCGCCAATGGCTTAGCGATCCACGTCGAGGACTTTGATGACACCCAGTTGGCAGTTGGCAAGGACCGTGTCTACGGACTACTGACACACCCTACGGTACCCGTGCTTCCCGCTGCGTTGGCTCTTTGCGATACCACCGCCACCAATGCCAAGGATTTTCTCCTGGCCTATCACTTGGGCGTGGAAGTCGAGTGCAAGATTGCGGAAGCAATATCCCCCCGGCACTATGAGGATGGCTTTCATTCCACCGGAACCTGCGGAGTATTCGGAGGCGCGACCGCCTGCGCCAAACTTCGCGCCTTCGATGAATCTCAGCTCTCCCGGGCCTTTGGGATCGCCGCGAGTCAAGGCAGCGGCCTGCGCGAGAATTTTGGAACCATGATGAAATCATTCCATGCCGGCCATGCGGCCGAGATCGGAGTCTTTTCTACTGACCTGGCAGCTCTAGGCTGGACTGGTGCCGAACAAATCCTGGAAGCGGACCGCGGCTTCTTCCACGCTTTTGGCGGCAGCTACGATCCCTCCGCTATTTTCCACAAGCTCGGGCAGCCCTGGACGTTCGCCAGCCCCGGCGTCTCCATCAAGCCGTACCCCTGCGGATCGCTAACGCATCCCGGCATGACCGAGATGCAGCGGCTCATCCGCACCGAGAAGATCAAGGCTGCGGATGTGGAGATAGTCGAAGTGGGCACGAATCGCAACCTTCCCAACGCGCTCATTCACCATCACCCGAAGGACAACCTGCAAGCAAAGTTCAGCATGGAATTCTGCATCGCTATCCTGCTGATTGAAGGCAAGGCGGGACTCGGCGAATTCGCCGATGCGGTCGTCAACCGGCCCGACATCCAGGCGATGATCGATCGCATCCATTTCGGTGTTGATCCCGAAGCCGAGAAGGCGGGATACGACAAGATGACGACCATCCTAAAAATCCATCTAAAAGACGGGCGCGTGATCGCGGGGCGCGCGGATTTTGGTAAGGGCAGTCCAGCCAATCCGATGAGTTACGATGAAGTCGCCGAGAAGTTTCATGGCTGCGCCGAATTCGCGCAATGGCCAACCGCTCGCGCCAACAAGATCGTCGATCTGGTACGACATTTAGAAGATCTTGAGGACATGCGCACCCTGACTGCTCTTTGCGGAGGATGAAAGCCTGTCGCGCTCGATGTATCCGTCTAATGGGTTTGCATCTAGAAGCGAATCGATCGTGCTATCGCCGCAAATCGTGGATCAGGACGTAGGTCATTCCAGGCTGGATCCACGTTGAGATACGCCATTGAAGTGGAGCGCTCCTCATAAGCTCGTTGCAGCCATTCAAATACGTGGTCTCTTTCGCCGAGCCCAACGTAGATTAAAGCGATACCGTAGGCGGGAACATATCGGCTCTTGGATCGCCGGATCAACCGATTCAGCACCTTGCGAGCCTCACCAACGTTTCCCGAGGTTGCATAGGCCGCGCCAACAGCCGCCTCATAATATTGATCCCCGTACTGGTCTCCTCCGCTTGCGAGCTGAACCGCCTTGATGAACTCAGCGAGCGCCGGTTGGTACATCCCCTTTTCCCGATAGGCGTTCCCCAACCGAAAATGCAGACGGGGATAGCTAGGGTCGATTTCGATGGCCTTCTTGCAGCTGGCGATGGCTTCGTCAGTCTGTCCTGCAAGATAGGAGACCAATCCAGATGCGGCACCCACCGTCAGCGAGACTGGATCGGACTCCTGGGCCCGCTTGGCTTCCGCGCTTGCTTCACTGAATCTCCCCATTGCCGCCAAATCCTCTGCATACCAGGTATGGGCCATGGCGTAGTTCGGATTGCTACGCAGAGCGCGACGAAATTCGTTCTCCGCTGCCAGTCCGTCCCAGTCGTAGTAAAGGCCAAGAAAGCCAAGTGTGGCATGGGCATCCGCGAGTTCGGGGTCCATCTCAAGGGCCTTGGTCGCGGCTTCCTTGGCCTTCGGGAAGGCGACCTTTGGAGCCATCACAGTAAAAAGACCGAGAAGCGCGTAGCTGTCCGCGATCCCCGCATAGGCTTGCGTGTATGCCGGGTCCAAAGCGACCGCCTCCTGAAAATACTCCAGGCCTTTCTGCAGGCCCTCGGTGGTTCGCTTGTTCCAGAAGAAACGACCCTTCACGTACGCCTGATAGGCAGCGCTGTTCTCGGTTGCGCGTCGTGTGAGCCGCTTCTGCTCCTCTCCGGTCAGCTCCAGTCGAATCGATCGTGCCACTTGTTCGGAAACAGTATCTTCTACGGCAAAGATGTTGGTGTACTTCTCGTCGAAGGTATCGCCCCACATCTGCGTGCCGTCGCTGACGCGGATCAGTTGCACCGTCAATCGGATGCGGTCACCCGCGCGCTGAATCCGGCCATCCAGCACCGCATCCACCTTTTGCTCCCGCCCGGCAGCTTCTGGATCACGTGCGGCTCCGGCATAGCGCGCCATGGCGCTGGTCGGTCGAATGACAATTTTCCTCGTGTTCCCTAGTTTGGTGGTCACAGCATCCGAAATTCCGAGACCCAGATAAATGTCATCGGTATTCGCGCCGATCGTCGCAAAGGGCAGCACTGCAAGCGAGCGTGCAAGCGCTGTTTGCGAAGCCATGACAACGGGTTTGTTCGGCGGAGCAATTTTCATCCACAGGAACGTGCCGGTGGCAACCACCGGCACAATAGCTACCAGCAGCCAGAGCAGTCGACGACCTCCTGCGACGCGCGGACGCGGCGGCTGTTTCCGATCCGAAGTTGCCGCCGAGGACGACGATGAACGGAGCGAAATTGTCGGCAAGGCAACCGTAAGGCGGGGCGAGGCAGCGGGTTCAACTTGGCCCCCATAGACGAAGGAGGGCGGCGGGAACGGCGCATACTCAATCAGCTTCACCTCGGAGGCAAAGCGATAGCCTCGTTTCGAAACCGTTTCGATGTAAGTGTGATCCCGATGGTCCGATCCAAAGGCTTTGCGCAGCGCGTGGATCATGACGGAAAGGTTTCCTTCCTCCACAAAGGAGGTCGGCCATACCGCTTCTATGAGCTCCTTCTTCTCGACTAAATGCCCACTGTGTTGCAGCAGCACCATGAGGACGTCAAACGCTTTGGGTGTGAGTGGAACCGGATGTCCATCACGGAGGAGAAGCCGCTCAGTGGGATCCAGTCGAAAAGGCCCGAACTCGTATAAGTAGCTGACAGCATTGCTCATAGGAGTCAAAAGAATTTCTTAAGATTTTTTCTATCGTTCCTAAAGGACTCGCCCCGATCCTCTGGTTAAAGTTCCCGGCGTCCCAAAAAGACCGTCGACTTGGAGAGCCTGAACCGCTCGGAAGTTTATACCAAAGCGGGGGTTTGGGGAAGGGTCAGCAGACCCTTCGGCGTTCCT
>DATFVD010000226.1:0-2510 GCA_035260505.1 Terriglobales bacterium | reverse complement strand
GGATTTTCCTGCGGTGGACACGGAGATTCTTGTCGTGGACGACGGTTCAACCGACCGCACACCCGAAGTGACCCGGAAATTCGCACCAAAAGTACGGCTTCTTCGCAAAGTGAATGGCGGACAGGGTTCCGCGTTCAACGCTGCGATTCCCGAAGCGCAAGGCGCAATTGTGGCGTTCTTGGACGGAGACGATTGGTGGGCGCCGAACAAACTGACTAGAGTTGCAGATGTATTTGCAAAAGATGCGGCGGTCGGTTTGGTCGGGCATGCCGTGACGCAGGTTTACCCGGACGGACGCCAGCACACGGAATTGCCCCGCGAAGTTTCGAGATTTCGCCTCACGTCAGCGGAAGCGGCCAGGACGTTTCGCATGAGGAAAACGTTTCTGGGCACCAGCCGCATGAGCTACCGCAGAGAAGTTCTCCGCCAGATCGGGCCCGTTCCGGAAGGGCTGACGTTCGAAGCAGACGAATACTTGTTCACGCTCGCCGGATTCTTCGCCGACGTGGTGGTGTTGCGGGAGCCGCACACGTTTTATCGCCTGCACGATCGGAATTTATTTCAGATTGCCGATGGTAGTGAGGAAAGCGTCCGCAGGAAACAGCAAGTGCTCGCGCGGCTGGCGCAAGCGCTCGAAGAGAAGTTGCGGGAGCTTCGGATACGCGGCGACATCACGAAGATCATTGTAGAATGCGTGCAGGCCGAAGCAGACCTCCTGCGTCTAATGGTCGACGGCGGCTTCCCCTGGGAGACGGTACGCGCGGAACTGAAAATAATGCGCGTGCTTCATAGCGACGCGTCGTTGGCCCAGCATCTTTTCAGTTGCGTGAGACTGCTTCCTGCCTTGGTCATGCCCGCCGACAGTTACTATCGGTGGAGGCATCGCGTCTCGCGCCTGCAGTTCTACAAAGATTTGCGGCAAAGGTTTTTGCCCTTTCCGGTGCCCAGCCACGTCGAGCGTCAGGAGAAGCCCGCACCACCGGCGAATGTTTAAACTGGCTGTGAACGCAAACACGCTCGCAGAACTGGCCTGAAAAGGAACCACACTTCCGAATGATCACGCTCGGCGTCAACTACACAAAAATGCATGATTCTTCGGCATGCATTGTCCGCGATGGGGAACTGCTCTTTGCCATCGCCGAAGAACGCGTTAGCCGGATAAAACATGATGCCGGCTTTCCACGGCTGGCCATTCAGGCGTGCCTGGATTTTGCGCGTCTTCGCGCCGATCAATTGGACGAAGTGTGCTTTGGCTGGACCACCGCGGGCCCGGGCTTTCGGCATGACTTGAAATGCCTTGCCACAGGGGGACTCCCGTTAACCTATCTTAACGTTCTGACCACCACGCTCCATTTTCTGAGCACCTGGCACCAAGAAGGCGGCGCGAAAGCTTTCCGCCAGTCCTTCGGAGACGTGAAGGCGCGGATACGGTTTGTGGATCATCATCTGGCCCATGCGATCAGCGCCTATGCGTATTCGGGCTTCGAAGACGCCGCAGTTGTGGTGATGGATGGCCGCGGCGCCTGGGAGGCCACATCGATTTGGTACGGAAGCCAGGGCCGCCTGCAGCACGTTCTGACCATTCCGTTTCCCGATTCGCTTGGCTTGTTCTACAGCGAATTCACGGCGTATTTGGGATTTCAGCGTAATAGCGATGAGTGGAAGGTAATGGGGCTGGCGCCGTATGGCGAGCCCGGCGTGAATCTGGACGCGTTTATTGATCCGGAAGCGGCGCCCTATCGCGTGAAGGCACGCCGGCTTTTCGGGAATGGCAACGGGTCGTTTTCAAGCGTAACTCCACTGCTCGGTGCGGCACGCGAGCCGGAAAGCGAAATCGAGGCGCGGCATAAGAACATCGCATATGCCGTGCAGGACGCTTGCGAAATGGCGATGATGAGCGTGGTGCGTATGGGGGTGGAGAAGACGCGCTGCCGCAATCTTTGCCTGGCTGGCGGCGTGGCGCTGAACTCGAAAGGCAACGGCCGAATCGCTGCGTCGGGACTTGTCGATAAAATCTTCGTGCAACCCGCGGCATCGGATGACGGGGTCGCGCTCGGCGCCGCGCTCGCTCCCTATCTGGATAACAACGGTCGCCTGCCGAACAAAGCGATGCGCCATGCATACCTTGGTCCTGCGTTCGACGATCCCGCCATCGAAACCGCGCTGCGCACTTATAAACTGGCGTACACGCGCCTGGACGATCCGGCGGCCACCGCCGCGGAGCTCCTTTCGCAAAGTAAAATTCTGGGCTGGTTCCAGGGACGCATGGAATTTGGTCCGCGCGCACTGGGGAGCCGCTCGATACTCGCCGATGCCCGCGACCCAGAAATGAACGCCAAGGTGAATAACGCGGTGAAGTTCCGTGAATGGTGGCGGCCGTTTGCGCCGTCGCTAAAGAAGGAAGCGGCGAGCGAGTACCTCGAGAGCGCTACGGATTCACCGTTTATGATTTTGACCGCGCAGGTACGGCCTGAAAAGCGCGCTGTGATTCCGTCGGTAACGCACGTCGA
>DATFVD010000225.1:0-7854 GCA_035260505.1 Terriglobales bacterium | reverse complement strand
GCCAAGGGAGAAAACCATTCTCGCATCTTCTGCCTGCCCTCCGATTTCGGATGGAACGACCTCGGCTCCTGGACCGCTTTGCATGAACACCACGCAGCCAAGGCAAAACGTGGCGGCGGGAATCAGGCGCCTGCGTCCGGCAGATTTACCCTGAACGCCCAAAACAACTATGTTCACGTGCTCGATAAATTTGTCGCCCTGATTGGCGTGAATAACCTGGTGATTGTCGAGACCGAAGACGCCCTGCTCATCACCACGCTCGACCAGTCGCAGGATGTTGGCAAAGTGGTCAAGCATTTGGATGAGAAGAAGCTCCATAAGCTGGTGTGAAAGGCAGTCGTTGGTCGCTGGTCGTTGGTCCTTAGCAAAATGCAGATTCCTCGCTTCGCTCGGGACGACAATCCGAAGAGGTGTCGCTAACGACCAACGACCAACGACCAGCGACCAACGACGAACTACCATGACCCAAATCAAATTCGGTACCGACGGCTGGCGCGGCCTGATCGCCGACGATTTCACTTTCGATAACGTGCGCCGCGTGGCCGGAGCGATTGCCAGCTATGTCCTCAAGCACGAAGACCCCACTCGCGGCGTTGTTGTCGGCTACGACACGCGGTTCCTGTCCGACCGCGCCGCTCGTGTCGTCGCGGAAGTCATCGCAGCTGCAGGGATTCCCGTGCTGCTGGCCAACGACTACGTGCCGACGCCTGCGGTCTCCTACAACGTCAAGAAGCTGGGCGCAGCGGGCGGGGTCATGGTCACATCGAGCCACAATCCATGGAACTGGAACGGCGTGAAGTTCAAGGCGAAGTTTGGCGGCTCGGCCACACCCGCGATCATGAAGGCGATCGAAGACGAACTTGGCGATGGCGCCGTGCCCAGCGGCCGCTTGCCCATTCCTTCGCACGGAACGCGAACGAGTGAGGTACCCGCGAGAATCGAAGAAGTGGATCTGAAGCCCGCCTATGTCGAGGCGGTTTCCCAGTTCGCCGATCTCGATCTCATCCGCCGCGCGAATTTCAAGTTTGCCATCGACTCCATGTACGGCTCCGGCCGCGGAGTCCTTCCGAAAATATTTGATGCTCACGGCATCCGCTACGTAGCGATCCGCCAGGAAGCGAACCCATTATTCCCGGGCATTAATCCCGAGCCGATTCTTCCGCACGTCGCACTGCTGCAGGAAACCGTGGTAAAAGAAAAATGTCATGCCGGCCTGGTAACCGACGGTGACGCCGACCGCATCGGCGCCGTGGCTGAAGACGGGAGCTTCGTCGATTCGCACAAGTGCATGTGCGTTCTGCTGAACTGGTTGCTGGCATACAAGAAGTGGCCGGGCGATGTAGCGCGCGCCTTCAACACCACCGGCATGATCGACCGCATCGCCTCAAAGCACGGACGCAAACTGCACGAGACCTCGATCGGCTTCAAGTACATTGCCGACCTCATGATGGAGCATGAAATTCTGATCGGTGGAGAAGAATCCGGCGGCATCGGATATAGTCGCTTTCTCCCGGAACGCGACGGCATTCTCAACGCACTCCTGTTGGCGAATGTGATGGCGGAAGAGAAGAAGCCGCTCGGCCAACTGGTCGCAGACCTGCAGCGCGAATTCGGCGCGCACTATTACGGCCGGCGCGATCTGCACATTTCCGATGAAGTCAAAAATGCCGCCATTCGCCGCGCTGGTGATCCACAGACTACGAAGCTCGGCGCCTATTCCGTCCTGCGCAAGGAGAATCGCGACGGTGTGAAGTTCTTCCTCGATGCTCCCAAACATGGCAACGGCGCTGACCCGTGGGTTTTGTTTCGGGCCTCCGGCACCGAACGTATGCTGCGGTGCTACGTGGAAGCGGCTACGCCGCAACTGGTCGAAGAAATTCTTGAAGCCGGCGAGCGATTCGTAACGCCCGCGTAGGAACGGCCGCCCCGGCTGCCCATATGCGAGCAAGGCACCCCCGAACGCGATAGGATGATGACAACAACACACACACGATGATGGCCACTAAGGAAATCACTCCGGCTCTCGCCGATTCACCGGACTCGCGCCGCTACAACCGCATCAAGCGGTGGCTCGGCCTTGCCGATTTCGTGATCGGCCTAGGGCTGCTCGTAGTGCTCCTGGCCACCGACTGGACCGGAACGCTCCGCGACCTTGCCGAGCGCGGCGCCTCTCAGAATTATCCTTTCGCCGTTTTCCTCTACATCCTGATGCTGATGCTGATCAGCAAGGTCCTTGGATTTCCACTCGAGTACTACGGTTTCCGGCTCGAACATCGCTATAACCTTTCGAACCAGAGACTCCGCTCGTGGCTGTGGGACGAATGCAAGAGTCTGCTGCTCGGTCTCGTCATGGCCACCATCGTGGTCGAACTGCTCTACATGCTCATACGCCAGGCGCCGCAGGACTGGTGGGCGATCGCGTGGGTTGTTTTTCTGGGACTCGTTGTACTTCTTGCGCAGCTCGCACCGGTTGTGCTGTTTCCGATTTTTTACAAATTCGAGCCGCTCGAAAACGAGGAACTCAAGCGCCGACTGATCGTCCTCAGCGAACGCGCCGGCACGCGCGTGCGCGGTGTCTACAAGTGGCATCTTTCCGAGAAAAGTAAAAAGGCCAACGCCGCCCTCACCGGGCTTGGCGCAACCCGGCGCATCATTCTCGCCGATACGCTGCTGGACAACTATTCTGACGACGAAATCGAAGCCGTGCTCGCCCATGAACTTGGGCATCACGTGCACCGGCACATTCTGAAGAGTATTTTTGTGCAGGCGGGAATCACGCTCTTCGGCTTCTGGCTGGCCAACAGCGTTCTCAGCTACGCCGTGTATCGTCGCAACATGTTCGCGGCGATGTCCGATTTCGCCAATCTGCCCCTGCTGATTCTGGTCTCCACCGTGCTGTCGTTCTCATTGATGCCGGCGCTGAACGCCTACTCACGCTTCAATGAGCGGCAGGCCGATCGCTATTGCTTCCAGTCCGTGGCCAGCGTCGAACCTTTCATTTCGTCGATGAATAAGTTGGCCGAGCAGAATCTCGCCGAAAAAGCGCCTTCGCGCTGGGTCGAGTGGCTTCTCCATTCCCATCCGGCGATCGTAAAGCGAGTCGCCGCCGCTGAAGCCTGGGCGAAGTCACATTGAAAAGTTGGCAATTGAATAATTTATAATTTGGCAATCTGAAACCGTCCCCATTCGCGTCTGGCGTACCTGATTGTCAAATTACCCGATTACAAAATTACAAATTCTTTTTTAGAATCTCTTCGACTCGCTGCACGTCCTCTTCCGTGTCGACGCCAATCGTGTCGAATGGCGTTTCGGCAACGTAGATCGGAACCCCGTTCTCAAGAAAGCGCAACTGCTCCAGTCGCTCGCTGCGCTCGAGCGCGGACTCCGGCCACCGGACGAACTTGTCCAGCGCATCCTTCCGATAGCCATAGAAACCAAGGTGTTTGTAGTATCGCGGTCGTATTCCATCACGGTCGTGTGGGATCGGCGCCCTTGAAAAATACAAGGCCCCCTGCGCGATATCCGTTACCACCTTCACTGCGTTTGGATTGTTGACGTCTACTTCTGCGGCCGGAGTTTTCAGCGTCCCGACCTCTATCTCCGAGTCCTGCATCAACGCAATCAAGCTCTCGATATGCTCGGGCCGAGTCAGTGGCTCATCGCCCTGTACATTCAAATAAACATCTGCCTGAATCGCGGTTGAGATCTCATGGACGCGCTCGGTGCCCGACCGATGCGCCACCGAAGTCATGCGTGCAACAAAGCCCTGCTGCGCGCAGAACCGCATGATTTCATCCGAATCGGTCGCGACGACGACCTGGTCCAGCGCCGAACACCGCCGTACCCCCCGATATACCCAGGCGAGCAATGGGGTGCCGGCGATCTGGCGCAGTATCTTGCGGGGCAGGCGCGTCGAAGCCAGCCGTGCCGGAATCACAGCAATGACTTTCATGCTTGAAAGGGCTCAAATGGTATCTATGTGGAAACGGACCGCTTGACAATATAAAGAACTATACTTTAGAAGGGCTTATCAAAGGAGCAGTATTCGGCGGACTCTTTGGCTCGGAGGTCGGTCCTGAAGGAACAGTTTTAGGGGCGTTTGGCGGTGCAATAGAAGGCTTTTTTGGAGGTTCATATTTAGGCACTGTGACTGCGGGAGCCTGCCAGGCCGCGGGCATGTACGGGCCAGCATTCTAGAAAGGTGGCGCGATGGCGGATTTGATTGCGATAGTGGCACTCGGGCTACAATATTCCTTGGTTGTTTTTGCCGTGAATTTGTGGCTTCGCACCGCGCTTCCGTTCAGTGCAGTTGCAATCACTTTTCTGATCTTAGCAAGCATTGGCATGCTGCTTTGGCATCGAAAGAAGCTTTCGCAAACCGCGAAGCAATGGGGAACTCTGGCCGTCAGGTCGGTCGTCTTGGGGATCGCGTTCTTCGGAGCCGATCTCCTGATAGCTCTGTTGAACGGTCAAGCTACTCCCTTCCACTTCCCCGGCGGACTGTTGGGGCTTCCCCTTACCTTCCTCATCTGTCCGGGCGGCACAATCATCTGTTTGGCTGGTCTTGTTAGGGTCTCTTACATCAGCAGAAGAGCGGGCGGCACAGAGTAGCTGCAAACAACGAGCCTGACCCTGTCGCCACTTTAAAGAGCATGCAAAACACGTTCATTCAGCAGACGAAGTACGCCCTGAAGGTCGGAATAGTGAAGGAGGGCGTCTGCGGAGGTTCGAGCTCAGTTTCGCATGGTGCTTGCCGGTTTGACACCCCATTCCACGCACTCTTAGAATGCACTAGGGATGCGTCCACCCGCGTTTGCGGGATAGTGTGCCCATTTCCGGGCTGTCCCTGTTTTCCTTCCGCGTATTTTCGGATCGGCGGCGTAGCTCAGGTGGCTAGAGCGACGGTCTCATAATCCGTAGGTCGTAGGTTCGAGTCCTACCGCCGCCACCAAATTTAGGTTTGTTTTCAAGAGGCTAGCCATAGGCCCCATGGGCAGTTTCTAGATAATAGACATCAAGCAATGGCCCCATTGTGGGTGAGGTGCAGCAGATGAACTGCCGCTCGCCCCTAACCTTGGAGTCGCGGATCTAAATTGTGAACAAGGGGTAAGTTGGTGTATCTGGGACCCAGGTTTTCGACGTGGCATTGTTGCTGGAGCCATTTGTGCAGAACATCGGAGTCCGCTACAGAAATGTTGACAAATTCGGCGCCAGCGACGTTTCCCGGAAGTGTCCACACGACACGAGTCTCAAACTGGATGATCTGATTCGCGCCGGAAAGCGACACCCGTAATTTCAACAGATCACCAACCAGAACTTTTGCCGTTGAGGAAAGGCCAATCCCCGTCTCGCTTATATCCGTCATTGTAAGCGCGACGGGTCTGTCATTTTGATTCTTGGCGGCAACCAGCCATTGAACCGCATACCTGTGCGAATGGCGTCGTTCCGCAACCATTCTGGAATAAACAAGGGTGAGGAACTTGTACTTGGAATAGCCACTCAATGGCTTCTCAATTACCGCGTGAGCACCCGCTTGGATAGCAAGGTCTCCACCGATATGTCGATCCACAAGAGCAGCGATTGTCGTCTTACGGCAAGCACCGTTCCTGACGGTCCTCACCACATCTGAGCTGCTATCGTCCTTCCAGTCAACCACCAGGAGGTCGAGATCGCGCTTGCCCAATACATCGACAGCTCTGGAAGGATGCATGCAGACATCAATGTCAATCGACAAGTCTTCCATTATGTCGCTCATTCCCCTGAGCACTTGGACATCCGGCGAAAGGAGCAACCCCTCAAATTTCATGTCTGGCGTCATATCTACCTCTCAAGGACTGCTTAGCTCCAATGTTGCCGCGAGACGCCGGCGACCGCCGTACGCAATTACTTACCTATCGATCAGAGAGATGTTCTTGGCCAGCCCAGGGGAGGGCCGCTATTCATTTAGCATTTGACAAGCCAATCCTCCCAGAGACTGATAAGTCGCTATGCAGCCGTCTTTTGCGCGTTTAGCCAACCCGACCCTTGCACCGAGACTGTACGGACCGCTGAAAACTGTCCAGATTCAATACAGATCGTTGGTTGAGCATGACTGTACCCGACATTACTGCGGCTCAAACGATTCCCGCCTGTGCGACCTTCGCCGCGCTTTCTGGTCCCTCAGGAGAATCCCAAATGTTCGCCCACTCCCACGGCAATCGCAAGCCTGGCGCGCGATTTGCATGTCCTGTAGAGCTCGAAAACCGCTTTGGTGGACGACAAGAACCGAACCCTCCCCCCATCTCTGACGCCCGCATGACGCTGCACTGTAGAGCATTAGTGCCTCCGCATTCTTGGCCATCGAATTGCCTCTGAGAAAGCGGCTGCCTCCTAATGCTCGCGAAGAGCGGGAGGACGGACACACAACCTAGATGGAGCAGAGCACTCATGAAAACAAGTACGGATAAATGTTCGATGATTCACATTGGCATATTGGAGGATGATCCTCTGCGACTCGTTGGTTTCCAGTCGATTTTGGATCGAGTGCCGGACTTTCAAGTGACGGGCATGACGGTAGCCGAGGTTGTTGCGAGTCAAGACGTTCACATAGCACTTCTCGGAAACCGGTCGCGCATGAGGTTTCTTGAAACCATGGCGAGGTTAAAAGAGCTTAGACCGGACTTGCGGGTTGTCGTGACCGGCACTGGCATGGACGACGAGACCATTCTCAAAGCCCTTGAATATGGAGCGAAAGGCTATGTGGATGAAGCTGCGCCTACTCCGGACCTTGTGCAGGCAATCCACACGGTGCATCGCGGCTCGGTCTGGATTCCGCGTCGCGTGATTTCGCTGTTCGTGGGACGCTGTGTCGACCTGCTGAGCCGTAATTCTCGGCCCAGTTGCTCGACCATCACTTATCGTGAAAAGCAGGTATTGCAGATGTTGGTTGAAGGCCGGTCAAACAAGGAAATCGGGGGGCCCTTGCGCATCGGAGAACGAACCGTGAAAGCTCATGTGGCGAAACTGATGCGCAAGGTGGGCGTCAAGAACCGTATCGCTCTCTCTGTCCACGCTATCAACCATTCGCTCGTTCAGCACGTTAGCTAAGAGTGCATCTGACTTGGAGGCGCTTATGGATCAGCAGTCAATCGAGTGGGAGCTGCTTATGCTCCTAACCGAGCACTACGAGGAGGATTATCGGCGCTTTGTTGTGCTTCCTCCGCCGCTGATGGAGACTTACCGGGTGCGTGCCGCCGTGGCGGAGTTGAGAAATGATCACTACCTTGAAGAGCAAATCCGGGGAGTCGTTCGACTCAGCCCGCGTGGCTACTTGATGTGCCAGAAAGAACTCCTTGGCTTCGATCATTGTGAAAGCGAATGACCTCAACTCCTCCATCCGGTGGACTTTCTAGGGTGAATCTCACATCCTGTTCAATCGACTGAACAGTGTCTGAAACTAAGACAGTGTCCGATTCGGACAAGGCTCGAAGATATGCTCCACACGCGCGACTCGCGGCCCATAACCTGAGTGTTTGCACTAGGTTCCGCATGACCTCCTTCCGTTTCCCGCACCCATCGATCTTCGGAAGACCAAATGCCCTTCAAATCTTAGGCGCGGCATGGATCCGGCAGACCTCCCGCATCCCGGCATAGGTCTGTAATTCGTGAATATCATTCTTTTGCATTTGAATGAAGGAAAGGTGAGCATGGGTTCTAGCCAAGGGACAGTCACGGTGCTGTTTCTCCTGAGCAGCCTGTGTTATCCGCGAGACTCGAACCCCTCCGATCCGGACGGTTCGACAGCTCGTTCAGCACGGCAGGGAGCCTCAAGAAAAAGTCAGAGTTCCAGAATTCCGGTAGACATATCTACGCCCA
>DATFVD010000224.1:0-9322 GCA_035260505.1 Terriglobales bacterium | reverse complement strand
AAATCCCAAACTGCTGAATTGTGATTCGGTATCACGCAGTTGAACCAACTGCCGGTTACAGTGCGGTCACCAACCACCTCGATAAAAAACGAGCACGGCGGGCTTTGCCTGAATGGCCGCCATCAGCTCGAAGGGCGCTCCGTCGGCGGTCTTTACGCTTACCTGAGGGATCTTGACTCCATTCAATAGCGGGCAAACGCGGTCTGGTGAGCTAGCAACGGGATCGGAAGTTGGCATTCTGTTTTTCCCTTCTGAAAGATTTTCAATAAACTAGGCTGCTCTGCTCAAATCAACCGCCACTTAATAACATTCGCGGTTATGGCAGCACTGCTGGAATCCGGTTCAGAACTTGCATCAGCCCCCCCCACCTGAAATTTCTATAACATGTACGGCAGATTTGATCCGTGCGTCGGATAGGCGAATAACATGTGTTTGAGATCGGTGGCAGGGATCCCGGACCGCATAGCCACGGCAAAGAGATTGATGACTTCCTCGGCCTGGCTGCCAAGCAGGTGAGCTCCCAGGATGCGATCCGTCCCTTCCTCCACGAGTACCTTGAAACCGGAACATGTTTCCCCGACCCTGCGCGATGAATACCAACTCGAAGTCATCTCTTTCTTCAGCTTGAACTTCAGGCCTTGTTCGCGCGCCTCTCGTTCACTTAGCCCAACGGAGGCCAGCGGGGGAATCGCAAAGACGACGGTAGGAATTCCGAGGTAGTTGGGCTTCTGATGGTTCCCCTTCAACAAGTTTGCCGCGACGATCATGCCCTCGTAAGTAGCTACAGGAGTTAAGGGTGGGCCTCCACTTGCAGCCGCGTCACCCGCCGCATACACGGCCGGGTTCGAGACACTCTGTAGGAAATCGTTGACCTTCACGCCCCGTTCGCCCCATTCGACACCTGCCGCATTCAGATTCAAGTCGTCGATTTCAGGTACGCGACCCGCAGCGTGAACAACCATGTCTGCCTCAAGAGTGCGTTTCTGGCCCGAAGTAGACGTTCGCACGATCAAGCGGCCGGAGCCTTTTTCGATTCCTTCCGCTTCGGTCCCAAGCTGAACGTCAACGCCAAGTTCGCGAGTTCTCTCCACGAGTGCGTCAACTAGATAGGGGTCGAAACGCGGAAGGGGACGCGCCCCGCGATGCACGATTGCGACTTCCGATCCGGCACGCGCTGCCACATGCGCAAACTCGAAGGCAATATACCCGCCTCCGATGAACAGGATTCGCTTCGGAAGTTCATCAAGCTCGAGGAACTGATCGCTCGTAGTAAGATGCTCTTCGCCGGGAATTTTGAGGTCCGCCGGTCTTTGCCCGGTCGCAATCACTACAAAGCGGCCCTCTAGAACGTCCTCGCCCACCTGAACGGTGGATGGGCCGACGAAACGAGCGCGACGATGGAATGCCGCGATGCCGGCTTTCGCAAACCCCTCTTCCCGGTGCTTCGGAACAGGCTCCGTGAACCCACGCTTGAAGCGCATCAACTTCTGCCAATCAATCCGAAGTTGTTGGGTCTGAACTCCCTTACTCTCCATGCGGCGACCCCAATCAATCACCTCCGCAGCGCCCACAAGCACCTTTTTTGGGTCGCATCCACGCAGGGCACAAGTACCCCCGAACGGCCTCGAATCGACAATCGCAACTTGCCATCCGGCCAAGCGACACCGTGACGCTACCGCCGATGCGGCTGCCCCCGTTCCGATCGCGACTAGGTCAAATTTCTTCATAACGGTTTTCCTTTATATGAAGCCCCGCGCGGCTCTGGTAGATCTTGAAACTCTCCTGCCGCTAGCAGTGATGGGGTACGTAGTCACACTTCTGACAAGATCTTTTCCAGCCGTGCGTAGAGGCGTGCGCTGACGGAGAGGGGGACCTCAAAGGGCTCCGCATCCGTCACTATCTTCAGCATCATGCCGGTGGTGTCGAACACAACGCGGCAGCGGCGGCAGCGCGAGATATGATCTTCGAGCGCTGTGCGCAATTCAGCCGTACCTTCACCGTCGACGTAGCACGACAAATTCGCAAGCACATCCTTGCAGTCCATCGTCTTCATGGTTTCTTCCTTGCCGCCCTGCGGCGCGCATCAGCCGCATGGCCACCGCGGTTCCGACATCCACGGCCTTGTGCACAATCTTCGCCTTCAGTGTTGGCGGCTCTTCGAACTTTTCCGCCAGCGTTTCACGCATCATGAGCCGGGCACGCAGTAGGCGTGACTTTAGAGCAGGGACCGTGATCCCAAGCACTTCCGCTGCTTCCTCCGCGCTCAATTCCTCGACATCCCGCAGCACGAAGGCTTCCCGATAAATCTCCGGCAGCAACTGGATGGCATTTTCCACGATCTGGTGAATTTCTTGTTTGCCATAAAGCTGTTCGGGATTGCTCATCTTCCACGATTCATGCCGCCTCGGTGCGAATTGTTGTTCCGTGGTTTCCGCTTCCGCTAGCGGCATAAAATTCTTCCGCGCGTTTCTCTTCTGAATGGCTTCGTTTATCGCGATTCGCGTGAGCCAGGTGGTGAAGCGCGCTTCTTTCCGGAACTGGTCGAGATGCCGGAAGGCCTTGACGAAGGTGTCTTGCATCGCTTCTTCGGCGTCTTCGATGTTTCCGAGAACAGCTATGGTCACGCGAAAGACTCGGCGCTCATGCCTTCGCACGAGCGGCTCGAAGGCCCTCCGGTCGCCAGCCAACACACGATCCACAAGGAGGAAATCATCCTCGTCCGGAACTGCCCGGTTTGGTCGCTCGCCTCTCTGCATTGTCAAAACATGAGACAGGTGCTGTTGAGCAAAAGATTCAACGAATGCTCAGAATTCTAGCCCTGGGCGGTGATCGAGCTTGAGCCTTTTTGTCCCGGCAGCAGTCCCATTTCAGCGACGGACCAAAGTGCAGAGGAATTGCCGTGACTATAGGTTTGCAGACCCAAAAAACGACTTGACTCTGGACTATACTCCAGGGTGTAGCTTCTAGAAAGGAGCCAAGGTAATGCAGATTGGCATCGTCGCAAAAAAGATTGGGCTTAGTGTTGACGCCATTCGTTTCTACGAGCGCAACGGTTTGCTCCCTCGGCCTCCCCGGACAGAGGGAGGCTTCCGGAGATACGGCGAAAATGACGTCGAGACTCTTGCCTTCGTCCGCCGCGTACAGGGTCTGGGATTCAAACTCAGCGAGATTCGAGGGCTTTTGAGGCTGCGAGGCAATCGCTTGCAGCCTTGTGCGCCGGTGCGGCGCCGGCTGGAAGAGAAGCTGGGCGACGTACAGCGGAAACTCAGAGACCTACACAAGCTGGAGGACGAGCTGCGGTTGGCCCTGCGTAGTTGCAATAGAGAGCTGCGCAAGCGTTCCGCTCATTGTCCGATTTTGAGAGAAACAAACAACAGCAAACCGGAGAATGCCAAGTGAGAGTTGAAACTGGCAAAAGCGGCCGCGACCAGACTGGCTCTGGCGCGCTTCTTGTCGGAGGTTTGGCCGCCATCTTGGCGTCGACTTGCTGCCTGGGGCCTCTGGTTTTGGTTGCTCTCGGCTTGAGCGGAGCGTGGATCGGAAATCTCACGCGACTCGAACCGTATCGCCCATTTTTTATCGCTGGCGCTCTTGTGGCTCTGTTCTTTGCAGGCCGACGGATCTTCCGGCCAGCACAGGCCTGCCAGCCGGGTGAAGTGTGCGCAGTGCCCAGGACTCGCCGCGTCTACAAAACCATATTCTGGATAGTTTCAGCGCTCGTTCTCGTTGCCCTTGTGTATCCGTACGTGGCCAAGTTCTTTTACTGAAACTCGACCAAGGAGGAGTTATGAAGAGTATTAAAACCCTGCTGGCTGCCGTCTTTGCTCTGCTCGTATTGGTTGCTCCAGCTTGGGCGTCGCCCCAAACAGTAACCTTGAATGTTTCCGGCATGACCTGTCCAGCGTGCCCGATCACAGTGAAGAAAGCGCTAGAAAAAGTTCCTGGCGTTTCAAAGGTGGATGTTCGGTTTGAAAAGAAACAAGTTCTGGTGACCTTCGATGATGCAAAAACCAACACGGATGCGCTCGTGAAAGCCACGACGAATGCGGGCTATCCCTCGCAACCGGAGAAGGCAGCCAATTAAGAAACCCGTGGGTACGTGCAATAACGTGGGACGGGGCGAGGAGACATGGATGTCTGACTGTTGCTCTCTAAATGCGAAGGCTAGTACGGCGCCGGCGGTAGTGGCTTGTCCCGTCAGCGGCAGGCGCTCCAAGCAGGTGGACATACTCACGGTAAAGAGTCTTGTCCGCAAACTGCCTCTGGGGATGCCGAATACACAGTACTACTTTTGTGACACGTCGGACTGTGAAGTCGTCTACTTCGCATTAGACTCAGAAGCACCCAGGTTCCGCCGCGAAGACCTGATGGTTCGGGTCGGCGCTAAGGAGACAGCGGATCCCATCCCGATCTGCTACTGCTTCGGTTTCACGCGCCATGACATTTGGGAGGAAATCCGCGGCACAGGACAATCGACGGTGGCAGAGCGAATTGCGGCGGAAGTCGAGGCAGGCCGCTGCGCCTGCGAAGTAAAAAATCCCTCCGGCAAATGCTGTCTGGGTGACGTCACACGGACCGCCAGGGAAGGACTGCGCCTGAAAGGAGAGTCCAAGTTATGACCGAGCACAAGGAAACTTGCTGCACCTCGACGGCAGCGATGTGCGATTGGTTCGCTGTGTCTCTGATAGCATGGGGTGCGCTTAGCCTCATAGGAATCTATTGGCCTCCTCTGCGTGCGACGTCCGCCGCCACGATGCTTTTCGCCATGGCAATCGGCTGCGTTGCCAACTGGCTTAGAAATCGCACTCTACACTGCGCCATTACTGGGCCACTCTTCTTGATCGCCGCTCTGGTGTTCCTGCTGTCCGACGTGACTGAGACTCACGTAAACCGCCTTTTGGTTTGGCCATTCGTCGTTATCGGAGTCGGCATAGCGTTTCTACTGGAATGGCGGTATACGAGGCTTTCTGCGTTGTAGCTTTGAGGTTGCGATTGCGCGCTCCTGTCGATGCGACTCGCTCTCGAAGAAGGGATACGACCACACATGAATACGGAAACGATCAGCACGACTGCGAAACCCCCTTCGAAGGGAACATTCGCCGCTGCGATCTCAGCAGTCGGAAGTGTTCTGGCTGCGGCAACCTGTTTGCCTACCAGTGCTCCCGTTTGTACTAGCTGCTGGAACGGCAAGCACCGCTACGTTTCTGTCATCTTTCGTCAGCGCTCTTCGGCCATACCTCTTGGGGGTTTCCGTTCTGTTCATTGTTCTCGGATTTTATCAAAGCAGACGCGCCAGCCAATGTAATTGCAAACCGAGTGTGCTCAGCCAAGTGGTCCTGTGGCTGTCGGCCCTGATCGTCGCCATCTCGGGATCCGGCGATCTTACGCAATTCCTCTTTCGACCATGAGCTCATTCCATAACTTCCTTGGCTCCCCGCCACGATAACTATTTGTGCCGCTTCTCAAAGACTTCTTTAACAATGGGAAGAGCTGAAAACGCATTAGGCCATCCCGCATAGAAGGCAAGGTGGGTCACCACCTCGGAAGCTTGTTCTTTAGCCGGACCGTTGTCCATGGCACGGTTCAGGTGGTAAGTAATTTGTGCCACTTGCCCCGAAGCGATCAGGGAGCTAACCGTTACCAGGCTGCGATCACGAGGTGCCAGCGCTGGCCGCAGCCATAGATCACGGAATAGCAGGTCCGTGGTGTTCTGGACGAGGCCCGGGGAGACATGGCCGAAGTTGTCGTTGACCTGGGTGGCTCGCTCGCTGGGTCTCGGCTTCTTCATTTAGTGGAAGCAGCTTGTCCTTCGCGGGTGGCAGTTGATCGATGCCGATTCCGCGCTGGTGAAAGATGTCCTTCGCCACGGCGACAGCGGACATCGCGTTCGCCCATCCGTAAAACGCAAGGTGCGTGATCATCTCGGAGAGTTCACTCGCTTTCACACCGTTGTCCAGTGCCAACACAAAGTGAAATGGCATCTCGATCGTTTGGATACGCGCGATGAGGGCAGACACGGTGATGACGCTTCGATCCCGTGGTGACAGATCGGGCCGCTTCCACAAACTGTCGAGCAGCGGTCCCTTCGTGTAGTACTCCAGCGCCGGTGAGACCGCTCTCACATCGTCATACGTCAACACAGAAGGCAGCGCGTTCAGTTTCTTCGTGTCTGTCATTTTATTCTCCTGGGTGACTGCGGGGCCTGCTCCCCACAGCACAGCAATCACGAGCGTCGCGCTCGTTTTCAGCACGTCGCGCCGCGAGGGGTTGATCGGTCTGTCTACTTCGCGAATCGTATCCACGTCGCTGACCTTCGGTGCCTCTGCTTAGGGGTGAAGGATGGCCTTGATAGCGCGGCGCTCGTCCATCGCACGGTAGCCTTCCGCTACCTGATCTAGAGGGAGGGTAAGATCGAACACCTTGCCGGGATGGATCTTTTCCGTCCATACCAGATCGATGAGCTTCGGTAGAAAACGGCGCACTGGTGCGGGACCCCCGTGAAGTGAACGTGAGCGAAGAACAACTCCTCTCCCTTGAGTTCTACATCGTGCGGAACGCCGACATAGCTGACGTAGCCACCTGGTCGAGTGGAGCGGATCGCCTGCATCATCGACTCCTGAGTGGCGACGCACTCCAGAACTGCGTCTGCCCCTACACCCTTCGTCAGATCCTTGATCCGGGCCACTCCTTCATCACCGCGCTCCGTCACGATGCCTGTCGCGCCAAACTCCAGAGCGAGCTTCTGTCGTTTTTCGTGCCGGCTCATGGCGATGATCCGTTCCGCGCCCATCTGCCTGGCAGAGAGCACGGCCAGCAGACCTACGGCTCCGTTGCCGACGACAGCAATCGTCATGCCTGGCCTTACGTTCGCCGCGTCGGCGGCAAACCAACCCGTTCCTAGAACATCGGAGGTGGCGAGAAGGTCAGGAATCATCTCCTTCGCAGGAACTTCGGGAGTCGGCACGAGAGTGCCGTTCGCAAGAGGAACACGTAGCAGCGGAGCCTGGGCGCCGCCTACGAATTCTCGCTGCTGGCAGGAAGACAGATAGCCAAAGTTACAGTGAGGGCAGGTGTTGTCCGAAGCAAAGAAGGAGCCGATGACGAACTGACCCGGTCTCACGGTTTTGACCGCACTGCCTACCTCCTCGACGATGCCGCAGTACTCGTGTCCCATCGGCGTGGGCTGGTTTACTGGGCTAATACCGCGATAGCTCCACAGGTCCGATCCGCAGACACATGTCGCCGCGAGCCGTATGATGGCATCCGTTGGCTTGGTGATCTTTGGTTCGGGGACTTCCTCAAAACGGACGTCCCCTGGTTCCGTAAAGTACAGTTCCTCGCATGGTTCATCTCATTTCTTTAGCGCATGATGAAGCCGCCGTCGACCGAGATCGACTGACCGGTGATATAGCTCGCGGCTGAGCTGCAGAGCCACAGAACAGCATCGGCGATTTCCTCAGCGCGGCCAACCCGTCCCATGGGCACGGTCTTCAACATCGCGTTGAGAGCTTCAGCTTGTCCCGCAGCGATCATTTGGTCGGACATCGGTGTCTGAATGAGGCCAGGACATACGGCATTGATGCGAATGCCCCGTGCAGCATATTCGAGAGCCGCGCTCTTGGTGAATCCAATGACTCCGTGCTTGGCAGCGTGATAGATCCCGCGTTCGGCACCTCCTACAAGTCCTCCAAGCGAAGAGCAATTCACGATGGCTCCGCTTCCTTGCTTGCGCATCTGTTGCAGCTCGAACTTCATGCAACTCCATACACCGCGGAGATTGATCGCCATCACCCTGTCGTAATCGTCACGGGGAGAATCGGCAGTTTCTGCAAGGACATTTTGAATACCGGCATTGTTGTAGGCTGCATCGAGCTGTCCGAAAGTGGCGACAGTCTGCTGAACCATTGCTTCTACCTGGGCGTCATCAGCCACGTCACAACGGATCGCCAATGTCTTGTGACCCTTGGTAGCCAGTTCTTCGGCTGCGGAATGCACGGTCTTCTCATTCCAGTCCGCCAACACCACGGAAGCACCTGATTCAGCAAAAGCCCTGGCTGTCGCAAGACCCAATCCAGATCCTGCGCCTGTAACGAGTGCAACTTTGTTTTCAAAAGTTATGTTCATAACGAGTTCCTCACTTTTCGAGCGGGTTGTATCCTGGTTTCTTGTAGGAGCTGGTCCCATTTGGCTTTGATATCGGGGCGGTACACCTTCTCCGCCCACTCCTGCGATTCGACTTCCTCAAACCCAACCGAACTGACTGCGTCCCATAATTGAGAACGGACATGACACTGTCGGTTATTTCCTGAGCGAGTCGAGTCTTCTGCTGTTCCGACTTACCGGGCCACAGCTTCACGACGACGTGCGGCACAGCCCTGCTCCTTCCATTGCTTGTGTGCGCTAATTGCTTTCTCTTACTTTGCAAGCCGGTACTGCTCGTCCGCGACCTTTTCCAACCAGTCCACCGCTCTGCCGTCCAGTTGCTCCTGAAACGCGATGTGCGTCATGGTTGTGGTTGGCGTTGCACCATGCCAGTGCTTGACGCCAGCCGGAATCCAGACGACGTCTCCCTTGCGAATCACCTGAGCAGGGCCGCGCCATTGCTGAACCCAGCCGACACCATCTGTGACGATCAAGATCTGACCAAGCGGATGGGTGTGCCAAGCCGATCGCGCTCCGGGCTGGAAAGTAACCTGGCCACCGCTCGACCGGGCTGGCTCCTTCGCGTCGAAGAGAGACTGAACGCGAACCGTGCCCGTGAAGCGATCCGGAGCGCCGGCGATGACCTTTTGCGAGCTCGTCGGCGTAATTGAGATCTGCGTGCTGCCACTCTGTGCAATTCCAACGACCGGCATAGTCGCGAGAGCCAGAAGCGCCGCGCAGGTCGAAAACAACTTCCTCATGGTCGGGTAGCCCTTTCTCGTACCTTCCAAGGCTATCCAACAAAGCCTCCGGGCGCTTTCCCGATCCTGTCAATTCTTTGCCTAATCCTGCTTGGGATCTTAATTTCGTGCACGCAGAGGGTTGCCTCGCGGTACGCTAGTTTTGAGGGAGGAGCGCGAGATGGCGAGAGGAACGAGAAAAACGGAGGCTCCCGATCCAGCGGTGATTGATATGAGGCGATCATTGGCGCAGCGGATTGCTGCGCATACGCGAAAGGAAGGGGAACACACGACTGCTGTACCAGGACTGATCCTTTACCACCGTACGTCGCCGACTCCCTGCTATCGAGCATCCTATGAGCCGAGTCTCAGTATCTTTGTGCAGGGACGGAAGCGGATCAATCTCGGAGGCACGGAGTATTTGTGTGATGGATCATCGT
>DATFVD010000223.1:0-16755 GCA_035260505.1 Terriglobales bacterium | reverse complement strand
GGTCGATGCCCCTGCATCAGCCTCGAAATGTAGTTCAGCGTCAGCCCGGTGTCGAGAATATCCTCGACAAGGATTACGTTACGGTCCGCCAGCGACTGATCGAGGTCCTTGGTCAAACGGACTTTGCCCAGCGAATCCCATGCCGCGTGGCCCGCCGGGTCCTCTTTGGCGGTGGGGCGGTTGCCATAACTTGAGACACCGATAAAGTCGAAGGTGGCATCGAGCGGAACCTGACGCGCAAGATCGCTCAGGAAAATGGCTGCACCTTTGAGCACGCCGACGAAGATAATCGATTGGCCGTGAAGATCGCGCGCAATCTCTTCTCCAAGTTCGGCGACGCGCTTGGCAATAGTTTCGCGTGACAGCAACACTTTAAGGTCGGGCATTGAGCATTATCTTATACACGAGTTTGGATGCAACCGAAATGGTTTAAATCAACTCCAATGTCCTCAGGGGCCGTGCTCGTGCGTTGCGCGCTCCGTTACAAGTCATTAAACTTCGAGTTCGCAGATTATCTCAGGAGTGTTTCGTGAACCTTAAAGGAATTCAGCTGACGTGGCTTGGCCACTCCTCTTTCCGCGTCCAAACACCGGAAGGGAAGACCCTCTACATCGATCCGTGGATTGCCGGGAATCCCATGTGCCCGGAGACTGAGAAGAACGTGAAGAAGGCCGACGTGCTGATCTGCACGCACGGCCATGGCGATCACATCGGGGATGCGGTCGACGTCGGCAAGAAGCACAATCCGATCGCGGTCGGGATCTACGAGCTGTGCCTGTGGCTGCAGAAAAAAGGCGTCAAACAGATCGCGCCCATGAACAAGGGCGGTACGCAAACCGTCGCGGATGTGAAAATCACCATGGTTCATGCGGTGCACTCCTGCGGTATTCAGGATGGCGACCAGATCATCTATGGCGGTGAAGCGTGCGGCTACGTGCTCGAGTTCTCGAACGGAGTCAAGCTTTACCACGCGGGTGACACGAATGTGTTTGGCGATATGGCGATCATCCGCGACCTCTACGCGCCGAAGATTGTCATGTTGCCCATCGGCGATCACTTCACCATGTCACCGCGCGAGGCTGCTTACGCGTGCAAACTGCTGCAGCCGGAAACTGTCATCCCGATGCACTTCGGGACGTTTCCGCAGTTGACGGGAACGCCTGGCGCGTTGCAGAAACTGGTGCCAGAGGTGAAAGTGTTGGAACTGAAACCGGGGCAGACGATTTCGTAAACGCAAATTAAAGACACGGTGGATGGACGGGCGTTTCGCCCGTCTAGCAATATGGCGGCGCGGCGTGGACGCCTGGGCGATCCACCCGTCGACTGGGATCGATACACAAGGAGAAACATGGCAAATCAAACCGCAACCGCTTACTGGCGAATGGGTGGCATCACAGTTCCTGAAGTCGAAGACTACTTGTATGCGATGCTGCCGCCGCGCGACGAAGTTCTCACCGAGATGGAAGCTGACGCGAGCAAGAACAATGTGGCGATTGTCGGTCCCGCGGTTGCGCGGGTCCTTTATCAACTGGCCACCATCAGCGGCGCGAAGAAAATCTTCGAAATGGGCTCGGCCATCGGCTATTCCACGATCTGGTGGGCGCGGGCGGTGGGCGACGACGGACGCGTCGTCTACACCGACGGCGATCCCAAGCGCGCCGAAAAAGCTCGCCGCTACTTCGATCGAGCGGGCGTCAGCCAGCGCATCACGATTCGCGTGGGCGATGCGCTCGAATTTCTTTCGGAGGAGAAGGAACAATATGACATCATCTTCAACGACGTTGATAAGACCGACTACCCGCGCGTCTTTCGTTTGGCGCTGCCGCG
Organism: Terriglobales bacterium; assembly: GCA_035260505.1. Taxonomy (GTDB): domain Bacteria; phylum Acidobacteriota; class Terriglobia; order Terriglobales; family Acidobacteriaceae; genus Acidiflorens. The sequence continues at coordinate 14,928 of DATFVD010000223.1, read as the reverse complement.
ACTGAAGAGCGGCGGCCTTTTTATCACGGACAACGTTCTCTGGAGCGGCAAGCTCAGCAAGCCCAACCCGGACGCTCAAACTAAGGCCATCCTTGAATTCAATAAACTGATCTGCGAATCGCCGGAACTGTTTACGACTCTCTTGCCGATTCGTGATGGAGTCGCCGTTTGCGTGAAGAAGTAGGGAAGCGAATTAAGGGAGACTGCGCGGCGTGCTCGTACTGCGCGATGCTAGAATTAGCCCTTCCCATTAGTCGCGATGAAGACCCCAATACTCTTGCCCGTCGAACAGATTCCGGAAACTCTGTCCCGCACTCAAGCCGAGCCGCGGCCCGACTCCTGGGTTGACGTCCTGGTCGTGGGCGCTGGCCCCACCGGCATGGCTTGTGCTATCGAGGCTCAGAAAGCTGGCTTCAAAGCGCTCATCGTCGACAAGGGATGCCTGGTCAATTCCATTTATCGCTATCCGAGCAACATGGTGTTTTTCACCACGCCGGAGTTGCTTGAGATTGGCGACGTTCCTTTCACCACTGCTCTGGCGAAGCCCACGCGGCTCGAAGCGCTCGAATATTACCGCCGTGTCGCCGAGCATTATCACTTGCCCATCCACCAGTATGAGTGGGTGAAAACGATTACGGGTGAAGACCGTAATTTTCGTGTGACCACCACTGACCGGCACGATGCCATCCATGATTATCGTGCGCGCAAGATTGTGCTGGCCACTGGCTACTACGATCTCGCCAACCAACTCGATGTCCCCGGCGAGGACCTGGAAAAAGTCTTCCATTACTATCGGGAACCGCATCCTTATTTTGATAGTGACGTCGTTGTGGTTGGCGGCAAGAATTCCGCGGCCGAAGTGGCTTTGGATTTGTGGCGGCACGGCGCTCGCGTCACGCTCGTCCATCGCGGACCTCAGATTCACAGCAACGTCAAGTACTGGGTGCGTCCCGACATCGAAAACCGCATCAAGGCCGGCGAAATCGTTGCGCATTTCAACAGCACGGTGCGGGAAATCGGCGGTGACTACGTTGCGCTGCGAACTCCGTCCGGGCCGCTTCGACTGAAAAACGATTTTGTGTTCGCGCTCACTGGGTACCATCCCGACTTCGATTTCCTCAGCAGCGTGGGCATCGACCTTTCCCCCGAACAGCTTCGTCCGGTCTGCGATCCCGAGAACCTGGAATCGAATGTTCCGGGAATCTACGTTGCCGGAGTGATCGTCGCCGGATCGAGGACGAGTGAAATCTTCATTGAGAATGGCCGCTTCCACGGGAAACTGATCGCCGCTCATCTCAGCCAGAAGCTTGGCGGTGTAAACCCGAATTTTCCGCTTGACGCGACTTAACGAGCTTTTCATGTCAGAGCGGGTTGAGTAGGAACCTCAGCGGCTAAGCCTAGTTCAGTATTGCAGGAACCGCAGCGCTGAAGCGCTGAATACCAAAAAACCAAAGTGGGGCAGGACGGGCGAGGCCGCCCGTCGCTCCACCGAAGAATGCTGATGGTCGGGTACCCGGTTGACCGCCAAATTCGGGCGACATAAACTTGCGCCTGTGTTGGGTCCCTTGTGATGGTCGGCGAGACGATTTCCCACTACCGGATCCTTGCGCAGATTGGCGCGGGTGGGATGGGTGTCGTCTACAAGGCTTACGACGAGCAACTCGAACGCGAGGTCGCGCTCAAGGTGCTTCTCCCCGGCTTGCTCGCCGAGGAAGGTGCGCGTAAGCGTTTTCGAAAAGAGGCTTTGGCGCTCGCCCGCCTTAATCACCCCAACATTGCCACGATTTTTGAATTCGGGAACGAGGGCGGCGCTGACTTTCTCGTGACTGAGTACATCCCTGGGATAACCCTCGACATGAAGCTCTCCGGTGGCGCCCTCGGCGTGAAGGAAACTGTTCGCCTTGGCACTCAGTTGGCTACAGGGTTGGCCGCGGCTCACGAGCAGGGGCTCATCCATCGCGATCTGAAGCCCAGTAACTTGAGGGTCACGCCGGACGGGCTGCTGAAAATCCTCGATTTCGGACTGGCTCAGCTTATCCCGCGGGCGAGCGATGACGGTCTAACTGCTACTCAGACTCGAACGCAGGAAATCGCGGGCACGCTGCCCTATATGGCTCCCGAGCAGCTACGCGGCAGTCTTGCGGACGCTCGCGCCGATATCTGGGCCGCCGGCGCAGTTCTCCATGAGATGGTGACCGGCAAGCGTCCTTTTTCCGAGTCGGGTACGGCGATGCTCATCAACGCCATTCTCAATAGCAATCCCGCTCGGCCTAGTAAGACGAACCAGAATATCCCTTCGGGGATGGATGACATCATCCTCAAGGCGCTTCAGAAGGATGCCTCCCGCCGCTATCAGACAGCGTCCGACTTGCGGGCTGACTTGGAGCGCCTCAAAACCGGAGCACCGGTCCTGGCGGAGGCCAAGCCGGAGCGGGTTCGGGTCGCCGGCGCCGTTTTGCTCGTCGCTGTCCTCGTTGCGCTGGGACTTGCCGGGTATTTTGTCGCTCGGAAGAGCGCATCCGAACGTGGAGGCAATGCGGCTCGGTCTCGTCGGTCCGTAGCCGTTCTCGGCTTCAAGAATTTGGGCTCGGACAAGAATCAGAATTGGTTGTCCACCGCACTCTCCGAAATGCTGACAACCGAACTTGCGGCAGGAGACAAGCTTCGCACTGTGCCTGGCGAGAACGTTGCCCGCGCCAAGGCTGACCTGGCGCTTCCGGATGCGGAGAGTCTTGCGGCTGAGACATTGTCGAAAGTCCATAACATCCTGGGGACAAATCTCGTCGTCCTCGGATCCTACCTTGATCTTGACGGGCAGATTCGCGTGGATGTGCGCGTGCAGGACGCCGCTGCCGGCGAAACGGTGGCACGGTTCTCCCAGGTCGGCACTGAAGCTCAGCTCTTCGATTTGGTGCGGCACCTCGGAGAGACGGTCAGAAGCGAGTGCGGAGCCGGAGAAGTGACTCCGGAACAGGTCACCTCCATACGAGCATCGGAGCCGCTGAACACCGAAGCCGCCAAGCTCTATGCCCAGGGCCTTGCCAAGCTTCGATCTTTCGATACGATGCAAGCTCGCGATTTGCTCACGCAAGCGGTCGGGAAAGATGCAGCTTATGCCATGGCGCACGAGGCATTGGCCGAAGCGTGGTCACAACTCGGATATGACGACAAGGCTAAAGGGGAGTCGCGGCGAGCTTTCGAATTGTCCGCGGGCCTCTATCGTCAGGATGCTTTAGGCATCGAAGCGCGATTCCGCGAGGAGACGCGCGAATGGACCCGAGCGGTCGATATCTACCACTCGTTGTGGACGGTTTTCCCGGATGATCCTGAATATGGTCTACGCCTGGCCGGCGCGCAGATTTCAGCGGGTCGAGGGCAAGATGCTCTGGTAACGATTGATGCTTTGCGCAAGATTGCCGCACCCATGAGAGACGATCCGCGAATCGATCTGGCGGAAGCCAGTTCCGCCGCTTCTTTGTCCGACTACAAGCGCGCCCAGACTGCGACCGAGCGCGCGATTCTGACAGCGGGGCGTCAAGGTTCCGAGGGCTTGCGGGCCGAAGCTCTGCTTCGACAGTGCTGGGCGCTTCGCAACCTTGGAGATCCGGGGCGCGCGAAGACCGCCGGACAACAGGCGGGCGAGATTCTCGGTAGAGTGGGCGACCTGCGTGGCCAGGCGCGAAGTCTAACCTGCGTAGCTGACGTGCTTGCCGATCAAGGACAACTCGCCTCCGCTCAAGAGATGTATGAACGGGCTTTGGAACTGGCGCGCAAAATTGGCGCACAAAAAGATATCGCCGGCGCCCTGATCAACCTTGGAAATGTGCAGGCCTACCAACAGAAGCTCACCGATTCCACGCGGCAATACCAGCTGGCGTTGGCGCTCGCCAATTCGATTGGCGATAAGTCCGAGGCGTTGCTGGCACAGGACAATCTAGGCGCCAATCTTTCTCTGCAGGGCGACTTCACTGCCGCGCGCAAATCGTTTGAAGCTTCGGTTCGCACCGCCGAGGAGATTGGCGATCAGGCAGGCATCGTCGAGGCGCTGATCAACCTGAGCTCCGTGTCGGCGCTGCAAGGAGATTTGCGAAGCGCGAAAGAAGACCTGGAAAAATCAATCTCCAAGGCGCGTCAGCTGCAGCTTAAGAGCAGGTTGGCAACAGCGGTTGCAGGCATGGGCGATGTGTTATTCGCGGAAGACGATCTGCACGGCGCCGAGCGGTCCTATCAACAATCCCTTACGATGCGGGGCGAATTGGGAGAGAAGGGGGGAATCGCAAACAGCCATGTATCTCTTGGCATGCTCGCTCTCGAAAACGGTCAGCATGGTCAGGCAGAATCGCTGGCGCGAGATGCGGCTAGGGAGTTCGAAATAGAAAATAATGCCGATCAGCGTAGCGCAGCGGAGGACGTTGTAGCACAATCTTTAATCGCGCAGGGAGACTATGACCATGCGGCGAAAGAAATTGATCTCGCTCGAAAACTTGGGGCACGCGATCTGCCTACCATTCTCTCGCTCACCATTACGAGAGCCAAGCTGCTCACCAAGACCGCAAAGATCGCTGAGGCTCTTCGCGAACTGCAACAGGTCAGAAGCCAGGCCGCAGAGAAAAGTCTCCTGGGGCTCGAGTGCCAGGCGCGCCTGGCTCTGGCAGAGGCTCTGATTCGCAGCGGAAACCTCGGTTCCGCGCGGGCGAACCTTCAACTTGTAAAGCGGCAGGCTACGCCTCGAGGCTTTCATCTTTTGGCGCGCAAGGCTGCCGAGGTCGAAGCCTCGGTTCGAAACCGCGACTAGTCTTCGCATGATGTCGCCGCCGGTGTGCCGTCACCGGATCTCAACGAATCCCAACCGAAGGCAGCCCGATTGGCAAGGGAGCCAAGGGAGCCGCTTGCTGGGTGATTACGAAAAACGTCAGTCCCTGTCCCTGCTGGGCAGTCCCCGCGGGATAGGTGGGAAAAGTATTTGGCACCGTAAACGTGACTGAGGTCTTCGCCGCAACGGCGGTAAAGTTTGGAATGTGCGTGCCGGTGGGATCGTTGCTGCACATCTCGATCGTATTGGCAGAGCTGTCGCAAATGATCACGCCAAAATTGTTTACGTTTCCAGGAACGAACCCTACCAATTTTCCGATGGACACGCCGACGTTCGCCGAAGTGGATTGAAACTGAAAAAGAAACAGGTAGGAGCCGCTATCGCAACTTCCGCTTAAGGAAAGTGTTGGGCTGGGGAAGGCGTTCTCCACGTCTTGATTGAGGCAAACAATCTCTCGCGTCATAGTAGCTGTCTTGCCGTTGGCTGCGAGTGGTATAGCCTTGCTTCTCCCCAGCAATAACCAGTTCGGTGCATTGCTATCCTCTCCGCTGCCGGAAGTACCGCGGATAGTGCCGGCAGATGCCATTGTGGCGGCGTAGAGCACAGCTAAGGCGACCATGGCAAACTTAGTGGCGGTCCGATTCGATGTCATAATCTCTCCCCTCACGAAGGCGACCTGTGCGTCCCGGATCCTTCACAGCTGGATGTTCAGCGGTTCGCTCCAAGGGAGGGACTGCACAAGCCGAGGAAGATCTTATGCCTTTTTGCCATCTGGTCGCAACCCTACGCGCCTTTTGCACTTTTTCTAAGCGCAGGGTTCAAGGTGGGTAGAGCAAGCGGGAATCTTGGCCTGTTTTACTCTTGAGGTATTGACCCGCGTTTTCTATGAGCCCCCCGGTCTTTTGGAATCTTTGGGTCCCGCTAACTATTTGGGCTTAAATAGTTTAGTGGCAAACCTATTCCGGATAAGCTCGCAGCCCCCTACCTTTTCAATAATCGGCACAACACTGTATCCCCTTCTCGGGCATGCGCTGTATTCAAAGCATGCGGTCCGGGAGGTAAGGTTTTAGGTCCGCGTTTGGGTGTTCGGGACCCTCAGGAAGACATTTTTGTAATTTTCAGCGTTGTCGTTAGTTGTCAGTTGTCATTAAAAGAGTGGGGGAAGGGCATGGCTTCGTTGCGCATCCTTATTGTTGATGACCATGAGATTGTCAGGCGGGGAATTCGCGCTCTCGTGTCGTCACGCCGCGACTGGGTGGTGTGTGGAGAAGCGGAAGACGGATTGGAAGCAGTGGAAAAGGCGAAGATCCTGCGGCCGGATCTTGTGCTCATGGACATATACATGCCCCGAATGGACGGAGTCGAGGCGACGAGAATCATCCGCAGAGAAGTGCCGGAATCCGAGGTTATTATCGTCAGTCAGAATGATCCCAACGTGGTCTTAAGGCAGGCGGCAGAAATCGATGCCGGCGGCTATGTTGACAAAACCGTTCTGGCGCGAGATTTACTTCCGATGATTGAAAACCTGCTGGCAAACCGAGGCGGAAACAACGCGAGAAAGACGCGAGGTCGCAAACCTCAGTCGGAAGAGGAACGGCGCGTCCTGAAGCGGGTGGGAGAGACACCGGCATCGGAATTGCTGAGCGCTATCGTGGATTCCTCCGACGATGCCATCATCAGCAAGACTCTGAATGGCGTCATCAACAGTTGGAACAAGGGCGCAGAGCGATTGTTCGGCTACACCCGCGATGAAGCGATGGGCCGGCACATCCGTCTGATTATTCCCGAGGATCGATGGGACGAGGAAGCGGCGATTATCGAGCGGCTCAAACGAGGCGAGCGGGTCGATCATTTCGAGACGGTGCGACTGCGCAAGGATGGGACCCTGCTCGACGTCTCGCTTACGATTTCGCCGGTGAAGGATGCAGCGGGCCGTGTGGCTGGCGCATCGAAAGTGGCGCGGGACATCACGGAACGAAAGCAGGTTGAGCAAGCGCTGGCAGAGCGAGCGCGACTGCTCGACTTGAGCAATGACGCAATCTTTGTGCGCGACGGGGCTGACCGCATTACGTATTGGAATCAAAGCGCGTCCGAACTGTACGGCTATACTCGCGAGGAAGCAGTGGGCAGCGTGAGCCACGAGCTATTGCGTACGGAATTCCCCGAACCGCTGGGGCAGATTGCCGAACAACTTCACCGCGATAATCGCTGGAGCGGCGAACTGCTTCACAAACACAAGGACGGCAGCCAGATCGTCGTGGCCAGCCGCTGGGCGCTGGATCGGGACGACCGCGGGAATCAGAAATGCATTCTCGAGACGAACAACGACATCACCCAACAGAAGCAGAGCGAAAGAGCATTGCGGGAAAGCGAAGAGCGGTTACGCGCGCTGTCCGATAGTCTTGAAATCCAGGTGCGCTCCCGGACTCAAGAATTGGAGGAGCGAAATGCGGAAATCCTGCAGCAGTCGGAACAGCTCCGGGAACTATCGAACCGTTTACTGACAACCCAGGACGATGAGCGACGACATATTGCGCGGGAGTTGCACGACAGTGCCGGCCAGCTGATCACAGCGGTCGGAATGAATCTTGCCATGATCGCCCAACAAGTAGGACAACACCGGGCACTTCGTAAAATCGCAGACGACACCGAAGACCTGGTGCAGCAGCTGAGTAAAGAGATCCGTACGACGTCTTACTTGCTGCATCCCCCTTTATTGGACGAAACCGGCTTGTCACGGGCGATTCAGTGGTATATGCAGGGTTTGACGGAACGTACCGACCTGGAGATCGATCTTAGTATTTGCGAGAACTTCGGCCGTCTCCCGGCCGACATGGAATTGGCCGTGTTTCGCATCGTGCAAGAATCTCTGACGAACATTCATCGCCATTCTGGCAGTAAGACTGCGACGATTCGACTCTCCCGCAATTCCGACAACGTTTTTCTTGAGATTCAGGATTACGGCAAGGGCATCTCTCCCGAAAAGCTGGCTGCGATTAAGGCGCAGCGCTCGGGGGTGGGAATCACCGGAATGCGGGAGCGTGTCCGCCATTTTAACGGCGTCATGGACATTCAGTCGAATGGCACGGGCGCCACTGTCTTGGTCACATTCCCAGTGACGACGACTGCGTCGATTGCGCCGTCCGGATCAAAGAGTACACTTCAGTCATCGAAGGCCGGATAGGCCCTACGGCGCTACTCCGTTCGCATCGAGAGCAGCCCGAGGGCGGGGCCGGCCCGGCCGGTGAAAACTGGACCGCGAAGTTGAATGGGCGCTCTCGCATCCCGTAGTGACGGGATGTTCGCATGGAATCATGGCCAATGTTCAGGTCGAATCGATGGGCGGTGGAACGACATTCCGCCGGAATTAGTTTTTCGAGTCCGTTGCGTTGTCTTTCGAATCCCCAGCTGGTTTGGATGGCCAGACCGGACTCGTCAGCTCAATCCGCCAAACGGGTCCACCGAAAAAAAGGGGGCCCTCCGACTTGACGAAAGCCGGAGCCTCTCCACCGAGAATCCAAACATGAGTATCTGGGGGCTGTTTCCCCAGCAGGGGCGCGATCAGACCCGCTGCGCCTCCGATCTCCACGTGCACGACGTAATGGGCGGCTTTGCGACTGGCGCCGCCAACTGAGAACGGCTCTTCGCCCCGCGGAGTGATGACCAGTTTCACGAGCCTCGGCTTTGGGGTGGCTGCCACCATCGAAACTTTCATCTGCGCCGTATCGGGCTGAATATTCTTAAGGAGCGTAAGAACCATACCATTGGCCACATCTGGGGGCATCTTGAGGCGTTCGGTCAACACCTCTTCTTTGCCGCCGTCGCCGGTGGTGTGGACCGTGACCCAGCCTGTCGAGGCGTCGATTGAGACCTCCATCGGATGCGGGAACCTTGGGCCTTTCTGGATCAGATGGCCGCTGAGGAGACGGAAGTTGCGATGCTGGGAATAGACGGCCGTTTCTTCGTGGAGCGAGCCGTCCTTGAAGTGGAACATTAGCCGTGTGGTGACCCGCTCGCCATGCGCGACTTGGATAAGATCACCGTCGGCGAGAGTCTCTCCCGTCGGCGTGCGCAGCACAAGAAAACCATGAATCAAGCCCTCAGTGTGACGAACGGCGATCGGATCCGCCAGCATTGGCAGAGGCTGGAGCAGGGAAGCGCAGGCTATCAGAACCGCGAGTGAGCGCCAACAATCTTTTGAATTATTGAGATAGATGCATCGCCACAAAATCATCGGAAGGTGAGATGCTTCGTCTTGTTCCTTTGCCGCCGTGTGACCGAAAAACTTAGACTGTGAGGTTTGAAGGATGCTTATCATAGAGCCCCCGTTTCTATTGGACTCAAAGGTTTGCGGGGGAGGGAATCTAAGGGAAGCTGGCTCGACGGGGAGAATTTCCCTGAGCCGTCTCAGGTGGTGCGAAGGCGTAGGGGTCCCTTCGGCTTCGCTCAGGGCAGGCTCTTCGACTCCGCTCAGAATGTTAACGTTGGGAAAATTTAGAAGTCCCTCGCCTACCTGAACCCTGGTTTATACTGGCTCCATGTCGGAGCCTGCCAGCAAGACGTTTTACCTGGAAACCTTTGGTTGCCAGATGAATGCGCACGACTCCGAGAAGGTTGTCGGGACACTTTTGCAGCAGGGGTACCGGCAGGTTCCGACCGTCGAAGAGGCGGGGCTGGTGCTTTATAACACCTGCTCGATTCGCGATAAGGCGGAGCAGAAGGTCTTTAACCGGCTGTCGGATTATAAGAAGTATCGGGCGCAGGGGAAACAGTTTGGCGTCCTGGGGTGCGTGGCGCAGCAGGAGGGGGAGAAGATTTTTGAGCGCGCTCCTTATGTTTCGCTGGTGTGCGGGTCGGCTTCTTATCGCAATCTTCCGCAGATGCTGGTGCAGTTGGAGGCTGGCGGGCAGCGGGTTACCGGGCTTGACGATCGACTGACGGACGAGTGCTTTGAGACGGAGTTTACGGCTCGGACGAATCCGCATCGCGGGTATATCACGATTATCGAAGGATGCGACAAGTTCTGCGCTTATTGCGTCGTGCCTTATACGCGTGGGAAGGAGCGCAGCCGGACTTCGCCGTCCGTTCTGCAAGAAGCGCAGCAACTCGCTGACCTTGGGTATACGGAGATTCAGCTCCTCGGGCAGAACGTGAATTCTTACCGCGATCCTGATGGAAAGAAAAGCTTTGCCGAGTTGCTGGCCGCTATCGCTGCGGTGGCGGGAATTCGGCGGGTGAGGTTCACCACTTCTCATCCTCGAGATTTCGGGCGCGACATTGTCGAAGTCATCGATGCCGTGCCGGCGCTTTGCGATCATGTGCATCTGCCGGTTCAGAGCGGATCTACTCGCGTGCTCGATGCCATGCAACGGCTCTACACTCGAGATCAGTATCTGGAGCGAATCTCGTGGATTCAGGCAGCACGGCGCGATATATCTCTCACCAGCGATTTGATTGTTGGATTTCCGGGGGAGACGGAGGCGGAGTTTGAAGAGACTCTTAGCTTGATGGACGTGGTGGGATATGACAGCGTGTTCACGTTCAAGTATTCTGCCCGGCCTAATACTCCAGCGTTGAAGTTGGAGGACGCTATTCCTGAGGCGGAGAAGGCTCGGCGGCTCGCGGTTTTGAATGACCGGCAGAAACAGATTGGAGCGCGGCGGAATCAGCGCCACCTGGGCGAGGTGCTGGAGGTGATGGTGGAAGGGAAGAATCCGGCGCGGGGGCAGTGGGTGGGGCGGACGTCGCAGATCAAGGTGATGAATTTTACGGTGCCTGACGGCATCGAACTTGCTACCGGAAGTTACGTTCGGGTGCGGGTTACGGGGAGTTTTCCGAATAGTCTGGTGGGAGAGATGGCGGACTAGTGCGTCGTTCTGGTTTCTGCCGGGCGAGGACGCCCGGCGTTCCACCGACAAGTTTTGAGGTTCCTATGGAAGTTGAAATGAAAATTCGCGGGCTGATGATGGATCCGGTTTCGAACATGCCGATTGTGCTGCTCAAGGACGTCAGCAGCGACACCGTACTTCCGATCTGGGTGGGCGTGTATGAGGCCAATGCCATCGTGCTTGAAATCGAAAAAGTGAACACGCCGCGGCCAATGACCCACGACTTGATCAAGAATGTTCTCACCGGCCTGGACGTGATGGTCCACAAAGTGGTGGTCACGGAACTGAAAGAGGATACTTTTTATGCCGTGATCTGGATAGAAAGGGAAGGGCACGTGGTCAGCATCGATTCCCGGCCGTCGGACGCGCTGGCGCTGGCGCTGCGCGTGGATTGCCCCATCTTCGTTGAAGAAGAGGTTCTGAAAAACTCGAAGCAGGCCGCCAATCCGGTGCCTGCGGTCAGCAGCGAGGAGCTTCGGAAGTGGCTGGAAGACCTTAATGATGATGATTTGGGCAAGTACAAGATGTAGGCAGGGCAGCTGTCAGCTTTCAGCCGTCAGCTCTCAGTCCATGCTCGGGGTCCTCTTCTTTTTTTCCATTGCTGCATTTTCGGTTGCGCAAGGACATTCGGCCGCGCCTTCTGCCGTTCCGAAAATTCCTCCACCAGGATCGAGCCTTGCGCTGCGCGCCTCCTCGACCATGAATGTGGCTTCGGAGATGGGTGGAGCGTTCATGAGTTCCTCGAAGTGTGACGCCGACGGCAATCTTTACATTCGCAAATTGGCGGTGGACCGTCCGCTGCTTGGTCCGGTGGTCAAGATCGATCCAGATGGCAAGCGCACCGCGCTTTTTGACCCGGCGGCGTTTTCTCAGCTGGCGCTGGACCGTGCCGATGCTTTTTTGCCCGCGTCCGATGGAGGGATGTATCAGATCGCGCAGAGTGGCGTGATCAAGCCGCGGATCTATGTGCTGCATTTTTCTTCGGACGGATCGGCTTCCTCGCCGACGCTTCTCGACGCCGACTTCGAGGTGTATACGTTCGCGGCGTTTGCGGATGGAAATTTTCTGCTGTCGGGGGTAAAGCGCGACTTGCAGAATCGAAACGATCGCGGCCGCAATTTCACCGCGGTTTTTTCCGCTGACGGAAGGGAACTGGCGCAGTTGTCGTTTCCGGAGGCGCAAGGACCTACTAAAACAGGGGCGAAGTCAAATGCTGGCGCGCATCAGAACACGGCGCAGAAGGACGCGCAGAAAGACGCCCAGAAGGGTGCTGAGAAACCGGCGCCGACTCTCGATCTCGCAGATGCGGAAGTCGGAAGCGACGGCAACCTCTATGTCATGCGACATTCTTCTCCGACGCTGGTCTATGTGATCGCATCGAGCGGCAAAGTTATGCAGACCATTAAGGTGGCTTCTCCGCTGCCGGGCGCAGTCCCGAGTGGGTTTCACCTTTCCGGCAATCGGCTGGCGATTTCGTTCTGGAATGACGACAAGCAGAGCCAGACGATTGTGGTCGCGGATGCGCAGACTGGACGGAAGATTGCCAGCTATGCCGACCCCACCGGCCTGGGGCCATCGTTTGCGTGCTATTCGGCGAACGATGGGGTTTTCACGTTTCTCAGGCTGGGAGAGGGAAATGAGCTGGAAGTCATCCGTGCCGAGGCGCAGTAGGGAGAATCGGTAATTGTGTAATTTGTAATTTTGTAATTTAAAAACGCCCAGCCGCGCCATGCCTGATTCCGCCGAACAACTTCAGCGTATTTATCTTGCGGGATTCGAACTCCAGACGTTTGAACGCTATCCCAAATGCATTGGCGTGATGCGCGACAACTGCGTTGCCCTGCTCGTCCCTGGCGTCGAGGGCTTGCAGGTTCTAGGCACGCCGGGATGGCGGATGGGCGAAGTGATGGGGGTGCTTACGGAAAGGGAAGGGCGGCAGGTCTTCCAAGCCAAGAGCGAAGTAGTGGAGGCTACGCCGGAGCGGCTTGAGGCACTGCAAAAATTCCGCGAAGAACTTAAGGAATTGTTGCATGCGCAGAGCTAATGGTCACTTACCCGTCCCCATCTGCTCTCTCATCCAGGTCAGGATGGTAGGGATCAGTTCCTCATAGAACTTGCCGTTGACGGTGAAGCCGTGGGTCATGTCATCGATCTGGATATAGCGGGCGGGGTTAGGGCGGGGGCTTCGCTGCGATTAGACCTCAATGGAAGCATACGGTGATCAGGTGCAGGCGAAAGACTGGTGTGAAGAGTGGGTCGGCAGCTCGTTGACTCGGCGGCTCCTTGACAGGGATATACAGATGTATATACTCAAATTTCAGGGGGTAAGGTTATGGCAGGCGCCAAGGCACAGCTCGTTAAGTGGGGAAACAGTCAGGCTGTCCGCATCCCGAAGACGATACTCGAACAGTGCAATTTGCGGGAGGGTGAAGAGCTCGAAATTCGGGTGGAAAATGGACACATCTGGCTCGAGCCGTTGAGCCAAAAGCCAACGCTAAAATCGCTGGTCGAGAAGATCACTCCCGAAAATCGCCATGGCGAGCAGGGTTGGGGCAAGCCGGTTGGAAACGAGGTATGGTAGATCCCGCATACGTTCCGGATAAGGGTCACGTCATTAAAGTCAATTTCGATCCTCAGGCGGGACATGAGCAGGCTGGCTGGCGCCCGGCTTTGGTCTTGTCTCCCGCAGCGTATAACAAGCATGGCCTCGCCATCGTGGTGCCCGTTACAAAGCAGGTGAAGGGCTATCCTTTCGAGGTGCCGGTTCCGGCAGGACTCGCGACCACCGGAGTGATTCTCTCCGATGCCATCAAGAGCGTGGACTGGAAAGCGAGGCGGGCCCGTTTCGTCGAGATCATTCCAGCGGGGCCTCTGAGGGCCGTTCGCGACCACCTGACGTTATTGCTCAGCTTCTCGAAACCTTAGTGTGGTGTACGACAATGTGGTGTACGACGACTTCAGTTGGTGCCACTTGGCCGGGGGAAATAGATAGCCCGCCTTCCGCAATTTCACATAATACCTGTTATCGGACACTGCATATAGTTGCTGGAGCTAGGGCCTCTTTCGCCTCAGTTCTCGGTAGTAAACACGATCCCAGGGTGGAAAAGCGTGCCGGCAATCCGCGTTGCGATAGCGATCAGGTCGCGTTGGCCGTAGAAGACCTTTACCTGTGGGGCGCGAGACATTTCCGGCAGGTTTACCGCGCGGCCGCTGCGAATGAAAGCCGCGCTTTCTTCGCTCGCGGTGACGCTCGGCAACTGCGGCACCAACTTTCTCGGATGGACAAACAACGACTCAGCGATTCCCTGCTCCATTGCGGCTTCTAATGCTTGCAAGGAATGGGCATCCTCAATTGCAAACTCGGCGGCCGCGGTGCGGCGCAGGGAGGCCAGGTGAGCTCCGCAGCCGAGTTTCTGGCCCATTTCGTGAGCGACCGACCGGATGTATGTGCCCGAGGCTACGCGCGCACGGAAAGTGGCTTGATCGCCCGTGGCCGCCAGAATCTCGAATTCTTTGATTTCTACTTGTACCGGTTTGAGCGCAACTTCCTGTTTCTTGCGGGCGAGCTTGTAGGCTGGCACTCCCGCAATCTTTTTGGCGGAAAACGGCGGCGGCATCTGCTCGATGATTCCTCGAAACTCGGCAGCCAGTGCGCGCACTTCATCGCAATTTAGGTCCACATTTTGCAGCGGCGTGGTGGGCTCGCCGTCGGCGTCATAGGTGTCGGTAGCGAACCCGAAGCGGATCGCCCCCTCGTAAGTCTTCTCGGAATGGACATAGAACTGTGCCAGGCGCGTGAGGTTCCCGAGGACAACCGGCAGAACTCCGGTGGCCGAGGGATCGAGGGTTCCGAGATGACCGGCGGAGCGCTGCCCGAGAATTCGGCGGACTCGATTGACCACATCGTGCGAGGTCAGGCCAGGTGGTTTGTCGATGACCAGGACACCATTCATAGGAATTTGTAATCTGGTAATTTGTAATTGGTAATTTGAATCCCTAGTCGTTACGGTATCAGCGAACGGTACCAGCGATCTTGCTTCAAATTACCTATTACAAATTACAAATTGCCAATTAAATGATTCCTCTTCGTGACGATCAGCCCACTTTCTCGACACCGTTCATCAACTATTTTCTGATCGTCCTGAATGTGGTGGTGTTTCTGTGGGAGTTCTCGGTGGAGATGCAAAGCCAACGGGCGCTGAATCTGTTCCTGTCCGCGTTGGGCAT
>DATFVD010000222.1:0-3830 GCA_035260505.1 Terriglobales bacterium | reverse complement strand
GGCCCAGAGCTTCAGGGGTAGGGCGGGGAAACCGGCGCCGGAGCCGATGTCCAGGACTGGGGGGGCGGCGGAATTGTAAAGGCCGGAGTGGGGCGTGGCCGGCGGTTGGGCGCTGTTGGGGTCCGCGGGCGAGGGCGCCCGTGCCACACTTGAGGCATTTGTTGGGAAGAGATGGCGGGCCAGGAAGAAGGACTCGCCGAAGTGACGGGTTACGATTTCTTCTGGATGGCGTATGGCGGTCAGATTGATGCGGGCGTTCCAGCGGAGTAATAGATCGATGTATGTCGATATTTGACCGAGCTGTGATGGTGAAAGCGGCTGTTCGAGGAAAGGTTCGAGAAGGGCGGTGATGCGGGCAATGTCCATGGAGAACCTGGAGAGATTCTAGCGGGAGTGATTACGGAAGTGCAGTTTCTCAGTTCTGAGTTCTCGGTTCCCATTTCTGAGAGGGGTAAGATATGGGCGTGTTGTCGGGCCTTCGACTCGATTGATTTCGGATTGATTAGGAGATTTATGTATCAAATTCGTTTCACGATCTATTTGCTGCTGACGTTGTCATTCCTGCCGGGAAGTCTCGCGGCCCAGGGTCCAGGGGGCGCTGACGCCGGCGCGTACGTCATTCTCAACGCGCAATATGGCTCGGATCGCAGTCACGTGGACGTCACTGCGCGGCTGAAGGACTTGGCGCGTCGGGACCGTCCTTTTCGGATCAACCACGACTCGATGAACGCAGATCCGGACCATGGGAGGACCAAGGAGTTGCGGATTTTTGCGCGGGGTCCAAACGGGCGGGAACGGATGTTTGAGTTTCGCGACGGCAGTGTGGTCGACGGAGCGTCGTTTCGCAGCTGGGGACGGGGCGACTGGGGCGACGAACATTGGAACGGCGGCTGGAATGGCGGAAGGGACGATGACGC
Source organism: Terriglobales bacterium (assembly GCA_035260505.1). Taxonomy (GTDB): domain Bacteria; phylum Acidobacteriota; class Terriglobia; order Terriglobales; family Acidobacteriaceae; genus Acidiflorens. Next base: position 2,913 of record DATFVD010000222.1, on the reverse strand, counting down.
CGGCGAGTACGTGATTCTTAGCGCGCAATACGGGAGCGAACTTCGGCATGTGGATGTGACGGACCGGCTGCGGGAAATGGCGCGTCAGGACCGGTCGTTCCGGTTGAATTACGGTACGTTCGACGTGGACCCGGATGAGGGACATGCGAAGTCGCTGCGCATTTTTGCGCGGGGTCCGAATGGACGGGAAACCATGTTTGAGTTTCGGGACAACAGCCTGATCGACGGAGCGATGTTTCGCGGCTGGGGTGGCGGCGAGTGGGGTAGCAGCGGCTGGAGCGGCAATTGGAATGGCGGAGACGAGGGCGCGTTCGTGATTCTCAGCGCGCAGTATGGCAGTGAGCGCCGGCATGTGGATGTTACGCAGCGGCTGCGGGAAATGGCGCGTCAGGACCGGTCGTTCCGGTTGAATTACCGTACGTTCGATGTGGATCCTGATGAAGGACATGCGAAGGAGCTGCGGATTTTTGCGCGGGGTCCGAACGGGCGAGAGCACATGTTTGAGTATCGGGATGGCAGCGTGATTGACGGCGCGCAGTTCCGAGGCTGGGGCCGCGGCGAATGGGGCAATGGCAACGACCGTTGGAGTGGCCGGTGGGAAGGTGAAGAACGCGAGGAGAGAGAACGAGAGAGGGAGAGATAGACGGATTCGGATCCGAGCCAATTCGGCACCCTTCAGAGTAGAGATGCGGGCGATGTCTGGGACAGCTAGACTGGACCCTGATGGAACAAGCCAACTTTCCTGTTGAAAAGGTGAATACTCGCTGCTGTGTGGCGGGCGGCGGACCGGCGGGCATGATTGCAGGTTTCCTGCTGGCACGTGCCGGTGTGGATGTGGTGGTCCTGGAAAAGCACGCTGATTTTTTGCGCGATTTTCGAGGGGACACAATTCATCCCTCGACCCTGGAACTGATGTACGAACTTGGAATTCTCGATGAGTTCCTGCGCCGGCCGCATCAGCAGTTGCCCCAAGTCGGCGGCCAAATCGAAGACGTAACTGTGATCGTCGCGGACTTTTCTCACCTGCCTACGCACTGCAAATTCATAGCGCTGATGCCGCAGTGGGAATTCCTGAACTTCATCGCGGAGAAGGCGAAGGCTTACTCGCAATTCCATTTACGAATGGAGTCCGAGGTCACGGAACTGATCGAAGAAAACGGCCGCATTGTGGGAGTTCGTGCGAAGACCTCGCAAAGCATTTTGGAAGTGCGCGCGGATTTGACACTGGGGACCGACGGCCGGCATTCCGTTGTTCGCGCCAAAGCAGGACTTGAGGTCGTCGATCTGGGGGCTCCGATTGACGTGCTTTGGATGCGTCTTACGCGCGAGCCGAGTGACCCGGATCAGACTCTGGGCCGCTTCCGCGCGGGAAAGATCCTGGTGATGCTGAACCGTGGAGACTATTGGCAATGCGCGTATGTAATTCAGAAGGGAGGTCTGGAAGAAATTCGTCAAAAAGGTCTGGTGGCATTTCGCGAAGACATCGCGGGTGTTGCTCCTTTCTTGCGCGGGCGCATGGGCGAGTTGAAAGATTGGAACGATATCAAGCTGTTGACGGTTGCCGTCGACCGCCTGCGCCAGTGGTGGCGGAGCGGCCTTTTGTGCCTTGGAGACTCCGCGCATGCGATGTCTCCGGTTGGAGGGGTTGGTATTAACCTGGCCATTCAGGACGCCGTTGCCGCTGCCAACATTTTGACGGAGTCATTGCTACGTGGCACGGTCAGGGATGAACAACTGCGCGGGGTGCAAGAGCGGCGCGAATATCCGACGCGTATGACCCAGCGGTTTCAGGTCTTCGCGCACAAACACTTGCTTCGGCCCGTTTTGAGCCAGAAAAGCCAGATTCGACGGCTTCCGCTAGGCTTTAGACTCTTGCAGCTGTTTCCGACGCTGCGGCGTATTCCCGCGCGGCTGCTCGGACTGGGATTTCGACCTGAGCACGTGCGTACTGGTGATACCCGGTCGCAGATTTCCACAATGAAGGGGAATGTAGGTATGCAGGAGCGCGGCGGCTAGACTTTCGCCTTGGCCTTGAGCTTTACCTGCCCACCCTGGGTCTCGACCGAGTAGACCACGGTATCGCAGCTGTGTTGCTTGCGAAGCTCGCTGGTCTTTTTCTTGACGAATGCCGCGAAAGAATCGAGGTTACCGGAAACCTTTTCTCCCGACTTTTGCTTGGCTTCGCTCAGCGCCTTGTAGAGGGATTCGACTTGTTTCTGCTCGGCGGCCGCGCCAGAGCACTGCACCGAGAAGGGCTGGTCACTCTCCGACCCTGACGCTGGAGTTCCGGCGCCCGCAGTCTGGGCGTTGTGGCTGAGGCCATATACCTTATGCTTGGTTTCGTGCTCTTCGGCGACGCGCACGCCTTGCACGGAGAGGATTTTATCCGCTGGCCGGCGATAGCCTTCTTCGCGAATCCGCATTTTCTTGCGCCAAAGATCGCTTTGAATCGCGTAGCGCTGCGCCATCTCGTTGTATCTGAACCGCTGAGAAAAACTCAACCGTGCGCTATCGCTGAACTTGCGAATTAACGAGAGAACCTTCCATTCGACGTCGGTGGGAGGGCGTTTGGCGGGGTTATTGAAGAAAATCTCGTACTCGATTTTCAGCCGGCGAAGTTGCTGATCGAGGAGATTCATTTCTTCGTCAATGGTCACAAGGTCCCCCAGCCAGTAGCTTAGCGTCCTCGGGATGGATTAGCGAGGTTCCCGGCGGACACGTGAGGGATGGTACGAAAGTGTGAGAGCAGCATTCAGCACTCAGCCGTCAGCCTTCAGCTAAAGCCTATGGGTTTAGAGGTTTGTGGACGCATCCTGAGAGCTAACGGCTGATGGCTGGATTACTTCGCGTTCGAGGCCATCTTCTTCACCATTGCCAGCACCAACTTCCGATCACTATCGTTCAGATTCGCCG
>DATFVD010000221.1:0-4866 GCA_035260505.1 Terriglobales bacterium | reverse complement strand
GCGACCACATTGACCCGGTAGACTTGCTCAAAATCCTGCGCAGTGGCGCTCTCCATCGTGCCCGGCGAGCCTGAGCTGGCATTGTTCACCAGCACATCCAGCCGGCCATACTGCTCGCCGATCAGATCGATGTGCCGGCGTGTCGCGGATTCGTCGGTCACGTCAAAACAGGCCACGGACGCGCTTAGACCCAGACTCTTCAACTCTTCAACGGAAGCTTCCAGAGCAGGCTGCGTGCGTCCATTCAATACCACGTGAGCGCCAGCGGATGCGAGCGCCCTGGCCATCGGTCGGCCGAGCAGTCCGGCTGCCCCCGACAAAAAAGCGACCCTCCCGTCAAGACGAAACATCGATAACGGATCGCTGTCGTTACTTTGCAGATTGCTCATGAACAGGTTTCCATTGGAATGGATTCAAAAGACTTTCGGGCGCTCTCGGCAACAGCCGCTCCAGTTCGGCGCACTGCTCCGCGCTGAGCTTGGGTCGACAGAACAATCGCAGATTTTCATTCACCTGCTCTAACGTCTCACAACCCACGACCACGCTGGTGATCCAGGGTTGGGAGCGCACATAGGCGAGACACAGATCTGTCACACTCTCCCGATTGAACTCGTCCGCTGACTTTTGTAACTGGCGGAGACAGCCCGCCACATCGAACTCGGCTGATAAGGGCCAATAGGCCGCCGGGCTGACCAGAAGTCCCTGCAGCAACGCACTACGGGCATGCACGACTACATCCGGGCGCACTGCCAATGCTCGGTCGACGCCGCTTGCTTTCCATCGCCAATCAAGAACGTTCATTGGAATCTGGAGATGCGCGATCGCCGGGTCTTGTAAGAGCTCGAGCGCCTCGCGGGGCTCATAGACCGAAGCTCCTAAATTACCGATCGTCCCCTGGTTGCGCAATTCCAGAAGACGGCGCCATGCCGCGCCGCCCCAGGCATCGTGGTGAGAGGAGCGATGCAACAGCAAGGTCGAGAGCTTTTCAACTCGCAGCGCCTCGCAGGAACGTCTCACACTGTCGTCCACCGCGGCGCGGACTTCACTCGGGACGGCGTCATGCGCCAATGACGCGAGAGGATCGAGCTTGGTGACTACCTCAACCCGCGACCGCCAGGCTCCGGTGAGCGCCTCGCCCAGAACTGCCTCCGCCTCGCCGTAAGCGCGAGCCGTATCCAGCGCCATAACCCCGTGAGAGATGGCCAGATGCACCATCCGAATGGCCGACTGGAGCGGGGGTTGACCCTCCCGGTTGACGATTCCATATTCCATCCCCAGTTGGGCTGTGCCGAGCGTCAACTCACTCTGGATTCCTCTCGAGGAAACGCGATAGGGCAAGCGAAATTCTGGTTCCCCGGGAAGACGCGCCAGCTTCTTCGTCAGCTCAAGCCAGCCGATACGAATCGGATCGGCCACGCCGTCAAACAAGCGGACCATCCTTTTATAGTCTTCTTCATCATCGATGGTGCAACGGAGGTGGCTGAAGTCGGCTGTTTCCAGACCCTGGGGCGTATGAATCGTCATCGTGCAATTCCGTCGGATCCACGGGGTCACATGCTCGCGATCATGCGGGCTGTTGGCCATGGCGTGCGCTCGTCGCAGCGTCGCAACCGTAAAAGCCTCTCCACCCAGACCGTACGGAAGTCGGCTCTGCGAAGAACCCTGCGAAAGATATTCCACCCCTGACTCGGCAAAGGCTGATACCAGTTCCTGGATGAACCTGCCATCTGGAACCACATTGTCGCCCGTGAGCCGAACCACAACGCAGTTCTCGGGCAACTCCGCCGCCGCCAGAGCGTATCGCGCCAGCACATCCTCCAAGGGGCCGCGTACTACGCAGATTTCATTTTGGTCGAGGACATGCGCTAGAGCATCATCGGAAGCATCGGACGATGTCGCTACGAAGGTCTCGAGTCCGAGATTGCTCGCCCGTAATGCGGCCAGCACGGCGCTGGCATATCCGCCCACCGGCAACATTGCTTTTCCCGGCAGGCGGCTGCTGTTAGTCCGCGCCTGCATGATGATGACCGTTTTCATCGTGACTGGCGAAACCGATAATTCAGACCGAGATTTTTTTTGACCTCAGGAACGAAGGATTGTACACCTGCATCGAGGAGGGCCAACGTCTGAAAGCGGAACTGTTCCCCCGTAACTCCGTACAGAAACGGGATTTGGAAAATGATATGGGAGGTTTGTACCCACCTCGAAAACCCGTGATAGCATCGGCTGGAAACGCGGTCAGGACGTAACTTCATTGGATGCAACTGCAAAAGAGCAGATGAAACCAGGCGTACTTCTAATTCGAGCCGATGCTAGTCCCGCGATAGGGATCGGGCATGTGATGCGCTGCCTGGCATTAGCCCAAGCCTGGCAGGATGCTGGCGGAACGGCAAGTCTTGCCGCGAAAGAGCTGCCGGATGGGCTTTCGCCGCGTGTGACGGCAGAAGGGATCTCCCTGAGTTGGATCCACGGCATCCCCGGCAGTCGCGAGGACGCTGCTGAGACTGTTGCTATGGCTCACCGGCTGATCGCGGATTGGGTTGTGATCGACGGCGATCGCTTCGGAAGTGATTTTCTGGGGACGGTTCACGCCGCAGGATTCAAAGTGCTGCTAATCGATGATTTTGGCGACCGGGAATCGTTTCCTGTCGATCTGATCGTGAATCCGAATCTTAACGATGATGGCGAGCCGTATCGAAAAAAAGGTGCCACCGCCCGACTCTTAACTGGCCTGTCTTACGTTTTGCTGCGCCGCGAGTTCAGGCAAGGTGCCGAAAAAAGAGAGATCCGCCAACTCGGCAACAGGGTCCTCGTTTCGCTCGGCGGAAGCGATCCGGAGAATCTGACGCCGAAAATCGGCGACGCTCTTACTCACTGCTCCGATCTTGCGGTTACGGTGATCGTGGGACCCGGCTATGACAAAGCAAATGAGCTGCTAAAGCTAAACGCGAGCAATCTTCGAGTCGTCCTCAACCCTCCAAACATTACAGAGTTCATGAAGGATTCCGATCAGGCGATCATTGCCGCGGGTGGAACGCTCTGGGAGCTTCTTACCGTAGGTTGTGCGGTATTGAGCTATTCTAGAAATATCGTGCAGGCGCGTGTAGTACAGGCTTTGTCGCATCGCGGAGTGGTGGTGGACATGGGTGAGACTCGCCATTTCGACCCAGCACAGCTTGCGGTTTCGGTGAAAAAGCTTGCCGATTCGAACATGGCACGTGAGCGCATGACGAGCCTAGGCCGTTCGCTGGTTGACGGCCTCGGAGCAATGCGGGTTGTCGAAGCGGCACAGCGATCGGGAGTGCAATGATGGTTGGCATGCTTCCCATCGCAGCTACGGAACAGGATGAATTTCAGTGCATGGCGGCGAAGCATTTCTCCGAACTCAGCTCTTCTTTTGTGCAGCAGGAAGACTGGAAAGAGCACTATTTTGCAGCCATTATGGCGAACCCGCTCTACATTCTTCGGTGGATTGTTTGCGATGAGAAACGGGCAGGATTCATTCTGTTCGGTTTGGAGAAGCACCGGTTTCTTCCGCGCATGACGGGAATGATCTACGAAATCTACATCCTGCCGGAATTTCGCCGACGCGGCATCGCTACAGTGTGTGCCACGGAAGCGATCCGTGAACTTCAAGCCCATGCTCCATCCAAAATACAACTTGAAGTGGTCGAGGGACGGGTGGCAGCAGCGGCATTGTGGGAGTCTCTTGGATTTCAGAAAGTCACGGGTCGTTATGTGCTGCGCGGGGGCGCGCAGTGAAGGTCGCAATTGCGCAGCCGACGTATCTGCCCTGGCTCGGTTATTTCGATCTGCTCGATCAGGTAGACAAGTTCGTGCTGCTCGACACAGTGCAGTTTGAGAAGCAGTCGTGGCAGCAGCGCAACCGGATCAAGACGCCCACCGGCCTGATGTGGCTGACCGTGCCGGTCGTGTTTCGGGGAAGGCTTGGCCAACGCATCGTGGACGTGGAGATTCGGGAACCGGAATTCTGGCGTGACCACTTACGCGCCGTGGAGTTGAATTGTCGCCGCGCTCCATTTTTCGGCGATTACTACCCCGCATTTTGTGAATTACTGGGGACGGCATCGTCGGGCCTTCGCCTGGCCGATTTGACTATAGGCCTACTTCGTTGGTTGGCGGAGGCGATCGGCATCTCGACACCTATCGTCAGATCCTCAGAACTTGCGGTTGATGGCAAACGTACCCAGTTGCTGGCCGAGGTTTGTAGTCTGCTAGGAGCGACGACCTATGTTTCGCCGCTCGGATCTGCGGATTATTTGCTGAACGAACTGCCCATCCTCACCGGCCGGAGCATCAATGTAGTCTTTCAGCATTACGAGCACCCTGAGTACCGGCAACTCTTTCCTCCATTCGAGGCACACGCCAGCGTGCTCGATCTGTTGTTCAACGAAGGCGGGAATTCGCTGGCTACGCTTCGCAAAGGACGGCGCACACCGTTTGCTCCCGCGGAAGTGGCGGCGCATCTGAACGAGAAGGTAGGTTTTTGATGGAGCGCAGCTTTCGCATTGGCAACCGGACGATTGGATGGGACGCGCCCTGCTACGTGATTGCCGAACTCTCCGCCAATCACAATCAGAGTTTTGATCAGGCGGTCAAGATTCTTCGCGCCGCCAAGGACGCGGGCGCGGATGCGGTGAAGCTCCAGACCTACACGGCGGATACGATCACGCTGCGCAGTGACAAAGAGTGTTTTCGGATTACCGGGGGCACGCTGTGGGATGGCCGCACACTTCACGACCTCTACCAGGAGGCGTATACGCCGTGGGAGTGGCAGCCGAAGCTGAAAGAGATCGCGGACGAGCTGGGCATGCACTTGTTTTCGAGCGCGTTCGACGATAGCGC
>DATFVD010000220.1:0-5959 GCA_035260505.1 Terriglobales bacterium | reverse complement strand
GCAGCCATCGCACGCAGGTCCATGACCCCGATGACAAGGAGAATCACCGTCAGGCCGGCACAGCAGTAACTGCAGTGGAGACCGAGGTGCAGGCCGTGCTGCCAAGCTGTGTTGGCGTTGGCCGGCAACGTACGGCCGTCGATCGACCCGGTTCGACAGCAGGCGAGGTGATGCGCTTTCCACGCCGTGAACTGAAGCAATCCGGCGATCACGACAACGACGCCCGCTGCGATCGGAACGGCGCGCGCTAGCATCGGTAACTCCATCTCAATTGTGGCCAGCGCGACACCAATAGGGAAGGCGGCGGTACCGATCAGAGTCCATACGGAGAAGTATCCTACACCCACCAACGTGGTTAGCAGGCTTAGGCGCGCTTCGCTTGTCCTCTCGACAGTCTGACGGTAGCGCCAGAGCATTGCCGTCAAGGATGGGAGCATCATCGCCACCATCATCACGATCCACATGCCGAGGAAAGATGCCGCCGCTTCGAGCCACGTCTGTCCGGGCATCAGCATCCATGCCATCGACATTGTCCAGCCGCCGGGCATTGGCATGTCGCCCATCGCCGACATGGATCCGCACCAGATGATTGTGATCGCTGCGCTGACGACGAAGAGCAGCGCCGAGATAGCGAAGAAAGCTCGTTCGGAAGCTTGCTCGAAAAGCATGCGTCGTGAGATCGCCCGTTCCCCAATTGCAGCAATCATGGGTATGACTTTCGCTCAGCGCACGTTGTATTCGTTGTGGCGGCTCCACCAGACGCCCTCCTCCTCGTTGCGTCCTTTGGGTGCGCGGTCGAGCCATTGGTACATTCCCCAGAGGCCGTCTAGTCCGCGCGCGTAGGTGGAATAGGTGTGGTAGACAATGCCGTTTTCGAGTACGAAAGCGCTCATGCCAGGCCTCTCTCGCGTATAGGTTGCGACGTCAGTTCCAGCCATGGTGGCGTTCTGGATAACAGGCTGCGGAATCTCCGCCTCCGCGTCCATCGCGTGGCCGCCACGCGCATAGTTGTATTCGATGCCTCCTTGCCGTTGTTGCTCCTCACTGAACGAGACGTTGAAGTCGAAGTTGAAGTCGCTCCCAAGCGAGGAGGCCCAGGGGAACGTCCATCCCATCCGGAGCTTGTACGCCTGCACTTTCGCGAACGGGGCGAGTGACACAGCTGAAAGCATGACGTCGTGGTTTGCGAGGTGGATTTCGAAGCCGTTAAATCCGTCCGCGATTGTTGAGCACGTCGCGCATCCCGCTTTGTAGTCGGGCCCAAACATAAAGTGGTAGATGAGGAGTTGCGAACGCCCTCGGAAGAGGTCTGCCAGCGAGACGATCCCTCCGTCGGTCTCGAATCGATACTCCTTAGCGACCCGGACCCATGGCAGCTCCTGGCGACGCCTGGCCAGCTCGTCGCTGTGCCGCGTTAGGTCCTTTTCGGCCTTGAGCAGCTCGAGCCGCTCTGCCAGCCATTCTTCACGTGTCCCGGTCCTATGTGTCGTGGTCATTTTTTTCTGGGTGCTCATTTTGATTCGTTATTGTTCTGGTTAGCTTGTTCTGTCCCTCTGAGTCCCTGATGTTCGTTTCGGTTCCTGTACGACCTACTGGTTGGTGGTCGTGAGATAGCTTAGAGTCGCGGATTGAACGGTGTGAGTGACAAGTGTGACGCGATTCAAATGGACCCACTGATCACGTCCGCAGCGCGCGCACTTGCGGCGGGTGATCCCATCGTCGCTCTGAATCTAGTCGCCTTGCGCGACGACGCGCCAGCGCTAGCGCTTCGTGGCATTGCGATGGCGCGGCTTGGCGATCTCGACCGAGCCAAGGTTCTTTTACGAAGCGCTGGGCGCGCCTTCGGCCCGAAAGAGGCTGTGGCTCGGGCCAGGTGTGTTGTCGCCGAGTCCGAGATTGCGCTGGTCTCGCGCGACCTGGTCTGGCCCGCGAAGGCCCTGGATGCGGCGCGGTCAACGCTCGAACAGCACGGCGACCGGCTGAACGCCGCGCATGCTCGTTATCTCGAGGTTCGGTGCTTACTCTTAATCGGGCGCCTCGACGAAGGCGAGAGAACGCTGGCCAAGCTTGATCCGGCTCCTTTTCCCCCCGCATTGAGGGCCGCTCACGAGCTAGTGGTGGCGGGGATCGCGATGCGCCGGCTCCAGACCAAGACGGCCCGCGCTGCGCTAGGTCGGGCCGAGCGCGCCGCGCGCCACGCCCGTATCCCTGCGCTCACAGCGGAGGTCGAAAGTGCAGCTCTCGTCTTGAATACGCCCGCTGCGCGACGGATTGCGCGTGGCGATGAGCGACTTCTACTGCTCGAGGAGGTGGAAGCGTTACTAGCGTCGAAAGCACTCGTCGTGGACGCGTGTCGCTACGTAGTGCGTGATGCAGGCAAGGTGCTTTCGCTGGCAAGGCGTCCGGTGCTGTTTGCACTCGCACGCACCTTGGCGGAAGCGTGGCCCGGTGACGTGTCCAGGGAAACCCTGATTGCACGGGCATTCGGAGGAAAGCGCGCCGATGAATCGCATCGCGGACGGTTGCGAGTGGAAATCGGACGCCTGCGCAGGGTGCTTCGGATGCAGGCGGGTGTGAGCGCGACAAAGCAAGGGTTTGCGCTGGTGCCGCGCTGGGCACGCGAGGTCGTCGTGCTGGCGCGCCCTGTAGAAGAGGAGCATGCGGCGGTGCTCGCTTTCCTCGCGGATGGTGAGTCATGGTCGAGTTCGGCCCTGTCGCTTGCGCTTGGAGCCAGCCAGCGCACCGTGCAACGGGCGCTCGAATCGCTAGCGGCAGCAGGCAAGGTGCAGTCATTTGGGCGCGCCCGAGCCCGCCGATGGATGACTCCACCCGTGCCAGGACTCATGTCAACCTTGTTACTCGCTGTTCCATTGCCTATCGAGTAGGTTGAAAGCATGAATCGATCAGCAGCCGAAATCGTCCGTGAGTATGGACCCTTTCCGGACGTCACGAACGTGGGTGGAGTCACCTATGACGGGCATCAAGTCTGGATTGCCGTCGGAGACAAGCTGAACGCTTTCGATCCAGCGAGCGGGAAAATATTGCGCTCAATAGATGTTCCCGCCCATGCGGGAACCGCCTTTGACGGCCAACACCTGTATCAGATCGCCGATGGTCGCGTCCAGAAGATCGATCCGAAGACCGGCCAAGTGCTGGCCACAATCCCGCTACCCGGCGGCAGCGGTCACTCGGGTCTCGCCTGGGCCGAAGGGACGCTGTGGGTGGCCCAATATGAGGAGCGAAAAATCTACCAGATCGATCCTCAAACTGGGGCTGTTCTTCGTACCATCGAGACCACTCGCTTTGTTACGGGGGTTACCTGGGTCGACGGAGAGCTCTGGCACGGTACCTGGGAAAAAGATGAGAGCGATCTCAGGCGAGTCGATCCGCAGACGGGCGAGGTCCTCGAGACTCTCGAAATGCCGCCTGGAGTAGGTGTATCAGGGCTCGAGTGCGATGGTGGCGATCAGTTCTTCTGTGGCGGCGGCGGCAGCGGAAAAGTGAGAGTGGTCCGCCGACCCAAGAGACGCACTGCGGTGGTTAGCGCTTCCCCGACCAAGTGAAGTAACTGAGTCAGTTCGAAGCCTCGCCCAGCAATCCGATTTGCTATCTGCTATTTGCTATTTGCTATTCCTCAGGCGATGACGCCTGCTTCTTTAAAGCTGAAATATCCGCAACGCCCCGGTTGCGGAAGGCCGATAATGACGTGGTCGAGCAACGTGACTTGCAGAATCCGCGCCGCTTCCGATAGTCGCCGAGTCAAGCGCAGGTCAGCTTCGCTCGGGCTTGGATCACCTGAGGGATGGTTGTGCACCAGGATAAAGGAGTAGGCAGAGTGCGCGATTGCCGGCTTAAAGATCTCTCGCGGATGGGCTAAGCTTTCGTTGAGGCTGCCTCTGGAGATCTCTTGAATCGTGAGCAAACGTTGTTTGGCATCGAGCAGGACCACTCGAAGTGATTCCCGGTCCAGTAAGCGCAATTCCGGGCCGAGTAAATCTTCTATGACCGCCGGTGAATCCACGGTTTGAGCAGCCAAGCGTTCTTGCGCCAAACGAGCACCTAAGGCGAAAGATGCGGCCAGTTGAATCGCTTTGGTTAGGCCGACTCCATGGATCTTAGCCAGTTCCTGAACCGAGGCTCGGGCCACACCGGCGAAGGAACCGAATTGTTGAAGAACTTTTTCTGCCAGCGCGATGGCGTTCAAGCCTTTTGTGCCCGTACGAAGCAGGATGGCCACCAATTCAGCATCGGTTAGTGAACCGGGACCGCGGTTTAACAGTTTTTCACGCGGTCGCTGCTCAGAAGGCAGCTCATGAATGGTTAGGCCGGGAATGTCATCACCCACGGGGGCGATGATACAACTAGTATAAAAGATGTTGCAAGGTTTCAGGAGAGATTTAATCCTCGGTTGGGAAAAATTGCATGTACCCGCCGCGGCGGGTTAGAGACCTTAACCAGGTCTTAACCCTTGGTCTGGAGTTGAAAAGAGGCGTGTCCTTTCCCAACCCCACGCACGCGGGGTGCAATTCGGAGAAACGCGCAGTACTCCAAAACTCCAGTACTCCATCACTCCGTTCGCACGAAATCGAGGACGACGACGAGGACAGCCTGTCCGACGTAGCTTTCTGCGCTCATTGGTTGGCAGTTCTGTCGGCCAGCGAAGTTGGAAGAACGAAGCGCCTTACGCTGCCACGGCGAACTTATCGACCGTGTCAGCCAGGAAGCCGCCTACCTCGTGTAACGCCAAAGTGTACTTGTTGACTGGAAGCCGTTGCAGCTCTTGCTGGGCCTCTAGCACCAACTGCTTGGTCGTCTCAACCGCGCGCTTTAGACACCCTTTAGCCACAACCTCCTGTTCGACTTGGATCAGCTCTTTTTCGTCGCCGCGCAGCAGAATCTCATTGAGCTGCCTGTGGCGGTTAGAGCCGGTGTCTTCAAGCAGGTAAAGGATTGGCAAGGTCAATTTCCCTTTCCTAAGGTCAGTACCCAGGTCCTTACCGGCATTCTCAGTAGACCCGGCCAGGTCGAGGCAATCGTCGTAAACTTGATAGGCGGTGCCCAGCCGGGCGCCGTACGATTTAAGAGCGGTAATGACCTCGGGAGCAGCACCACTGAGTAAAGCACCTAGCTCTCCGGACGCCGCGAATAGCGCCGCAGTCTTCAGCTCAATGATCCGCAAATATTCTGGTATGGAAAGGTTAACATCGTGCCGGCGCTGCGTTTGGATGATTTCGCCCGAACAAACATCTCGGGCAGCATGCGCAACGCGCCGGCAGATTTCCTGGTTAGAAAAGCTAGTGGTCAGCTTTAAGGCGTGAGCAAAAAGTGCGTCGCCCAGTAGCACGGCGAGGGAGTTGCCCCATTTTGCGCTGGCCGTAGGTTGGTCGCGTCGCAGTTCTGCGCCGTCCATAATGTCGTCATGGACGAGGGACGCTAGATGGACGAGCTCGATAGCGACCGCCAGATCGACATGGCCGGGGGAGATATCACCAGTGGCGCCACCGGCCAATAGAACGAGCGCCGGCCGAAGCCGTTTGCCGCTACTACCGCAAGCGTAGGCGACGTAACCTTCAATCGCTGGGTCGAAAGCTCGAGCTTGTTCCTTAATCCGCTCCTCAACGGCGTAGAGGTAGGGATTGATTAACTCGAGCGCAGGCTGGATTTTTGAGGCTGCCAGCGCACGGCTGGCCGCTTTTGTGAAAAATTTCACAAGCTGACCATGGTTCGGGTTAAAGTCCTCGTCAATTTTGTTCCCCGTAGGTCGTTGCTTGAGCGACGTGTTCCACAGGCAACGTTGTTCGTAATACTACCGTTCCTTCTTCTGCGGGCTGGATGAGTTGATCGTGAGCGAAGGCTGGAATCAAAAATAGATCTCCTGGTTTAAAGGTCGCACTATCGTATCGAACTGTTCCGGCAACGCACTGGAAAACCGCGAACCGCGGAAGGCTATGCGCCTTTC
>DATFVD010000219.1:0-9704 GCA_035260505.1 Terriglobales bacterium | reverse complement strand
AGGCGCGCTCCCGAATCTGGGTAGCGCACGGTCCGGGGGATATTATTACGCGCAAGAGGGTTCTTCGCGTCAAAACAATCTCGCTTGGATGGCTTAAGCCAATGTGCTTTGCGTCGTACTATTGATATGAGGCGGTACCTGGATCTGGATGATATTGTTCTTGATGGCATAGACCACCAGATCGCGGATAGAGTGCAAGCTGAGTTTCCGCATTATGTTGCTGCGATGTGTTTCCACGGTCTTAGTGCTCAAGTTGAGGAGTGATGCGACTTCCTTGGAACTCTTTCCTTCTGCCAGAAGCTGAGTCACTTCACGTTCCCTGGCAGTCAGGACTGGCAAATCCGGAGGCTCATTTCGTACCACCGCGTGTCCTTTATCGAGGAAGCCCGCCATTACAAGATCATTCACTCGAGGCGTGAAGAACATTCGGTTGCTCTCCAGCGCTTCAACCGCAGACACTAGGTCGCGAGCTGCGTCAGATTTGAGCACAAATCCGCGTGCGCCTGCATTGAGTGCCTCGCGGATAACCTGATCGGAATCGGTGATCGTGAGGACAATCACTTTGAAATTTTGGTCATGCTGCAGTAGTTGACGGGTGGCATCCAGGCCGTTGAGATATGGCATGCCAATATCCAGAATCACCACGTCCGGCTTCAACTGCTTGGCCATTTCGATTGCCTCGCGGCCATCGGATGCTTCCCCGCATACTTCCCATCCCTTATGTCCCTGAAGAAGGGAACACAAACCACGACGTATAATCTCGTGATCATCGGCTAACAGGATGCGCAGTTTCATGGCAGATCCTCCCACACAGACGTTCGTTCGACCTGGTTAATCTCCCCGCATTCAACATGAAAGCGGATTCCGTGCCAGCGCCGTGAATGCCCGATGCTGGCTCACTGCCTCCACGGCTTCCAATAGATCACGGGCGAGATTGGATTTCACGACGTACCCTCTAGCGCCCGCAGCCAAGGCCTCTCGCATCATTTGGGCAGAATCATGTTGGGTCACGAATAGAACTTCCAACCCAGGAGTCTTCTGCTGGATCAGCCGGCAGGCTTCGATACCATTCATTCTCGGCATCGTGACATCGAGCACGACGACATCGGGTTTCAAACTGCCAACCTTTTCCAAGGCTTCGACTCCATCTGACGCTTCGCCGACGACTTCCCACTCGGTCCGCCCTTCCAACAATGTTCTCAACCCTTGCCTGACAACAGGATGATCATCCACCAAAAGAATGCGAACCGCCATCACAGTTTCCAGCCTCGGATGCAGCCTCTTGCAGATTATTCGCTAGGGTGCAGAGAAGTGCCACACCAAAAAGAACTGCCAAATCACAACCATCCGGCAGGTTAGCACGGTAGTCCCTCAGGTCGTATACAGGGAATCCTGTATGCATGGTCGCAACGTATTTCACACAAAAGACCTTCACTAAGGGGTGGCCGAACCCATTTGGGGAAAATAACTCCCATCGTGAAGAACCGCATCCACGGCTTGGACAATGGAGCCAACGTCGGACTTCAGGCAGACTCCGCGGATACCCACTTTTTTGGCCTCCTCGGCCAGTTGTTTAGAGAGATGAATTGTGACCATCAGGATCGGGATTTCAGGAAAAAGCTGCGAGACCTGCCGGGCAACGTCAATTCCATTCAGATCGGGCATCTGGAAGTCGAGCAAGATCATATCCGGCGGATGTTCCTTAACCCGTTGTAGCGCTTCTCCCCCTGTGGGAGCTTCATCACAGACTCGCCAAGTGCTCTGCTGTTCGAGGAGGCCTCGAAGATAGTGCCGTACCGCCGGGTTGTCATCTACCACAAGGATTCGAACCAAGCGGTACCTCCCATCTCTTTACACTCAATGGCCTTTGCTATGACCTTTCTCTTTGTGCTTTTTGAGCACTGTTCGGGCAGCTACTTCCTTCGCCCGTTCACCGTAGCGCCCAGACCGCTGCGCACTCTCCACGATATGTTCATACTCCCGCTGCTCCTTAGCGCTCACACCATGTAGATGCTTCTTCCCTGGCATCCGGCACCTCTTCACAAAGTTATCTTTTTGCTCTTTTGAGCATAGAAGTTCAAGCCGGGGTGTCGCAATACCGTAAACCCTTGAGCAGCCAACCTTGAACTGCTAAAAAACGGCTGATTGCGTGGCAGGAAGGCCTTCTTGAACGACTATTTGGTCCCTCTCACAGAATCCCTTGTCGTTCCCAGTAATCTTAATTCCAGCGCCGCCGCAGCCCACCCTGGGATCGCTTCAGTAAGAGGGCGAGCCGTTCTCAGAGTGCGCTGTATGAGGGTGAATGTCCGGACTGGTCACTCTCCGCCATCGATGTCGCGATACCTTCCGCGCCATCGCTCGCTTTGCGCGTCCGCAGGATTCTCCTGGTTGGCAGCAGCAGGTCGCGCATCTTCATCTTCGCTTTGTGGAGCTGTGATTTGGAGTTCCCGATGGAGCATTGCAGCAGTTCGGCGATTTCATGGTGCTGGTATCCCTCAACTTCGTGCAGATCGAAAATCTGCCGGCATCCTCCGGGCAGCTCTTCGATAGCACGGCGTAACGCAATACGGTCAATCGCCCCCGAGAGGTTCAGATCATCCTTTCCAACTTCGCGTTTGAGAGATGGCGAGTCACTCGATACAGGCTCATCGAGCGACAACACTGGTGGGGACTTACGACGACGTAATTTCATCAGCACGGTATTCACAGCAACCCGATATAGCCAGGTGGAAAAAGCGGAATCGCCACGAAATGAGTTTATGCTGCGAAACACCTGCATGAAGGCTTCCTGCGTCAGATCTTCTGCGTCCGCTACATCTTTCGTCATTTGAAGACAAACGGAATACACACGCTTCTTGTGCAACTGGAAGAGGGTGGCGAAGGCCTGCTCGTCGCCGCGCTGTGCGCGTTGGACTAGGCTGCGTTCCGAATTGTCGAGGTGGTTTTCTTCCCCCATTGGAAGAACATTCACCGGACTAACATTTGTTGGTGTCGCTGCAATCGCGCAAGTGGCCACTGTAGTCTCCTTCGATCAACTACGTTTTTGCTCTCACCGATTCCGAGAGCTTCATCGTCCACAAGAGATTAGCGAAGCGAGGGTGCCTCTCCTATCAGGATGCTCCTGTACTTGATTACGGAACTTGCTGTACCGCGAAGGTGGGGGTGAATTCTTTGGTTCCGTGGTTAATTCTTGCGAAGCGCGGTTTTCCTTGCCGAGAGCGATACCAGGTAACAACGCGGGAATTCGCAGACAGGTTGTGAGCAAACACTTCGCGGTTTGACGGCAAATGTCGTGTCAGCCCGCTAGGATCACATAACCTGCTGGTCAGACTTCGATCAATATTATTATTATTGTTACTCGATCAATAAAGGTGGAATCCGACCTCCACACTAGTCCCCAGACTTACCGCCGCTGCCGTCGTTTTGGGCGGGAAGCCGCGAGTTCACACACATCCATCTAACACGGGGCTTGCCTCTCGCAACGCCGAACTACACGGAATCATGAGTTCAAGCAGGGTTCCCGGAGCGGCATTAGTCAGTCGCAATTCTCCGCCGAATTCTTTGGCGCGCTGTTTCATGCCACCAATACCAACTCCAATGCTTTCCGGTCGCAGCTCTGCAATCTTTTTGTCGATTCCCTTGCCATCGTCGAGTACCGATGCGACTATGAGCCCATCCCTTTGGTTCAAGGTAATCCAAACCTTCTGTGCTCCCGAATGCCGAAATACATTCGTCAGGGCCTCCTGAATAATTCGGAAGATCGCTGTCTCAACTTCCGGTGTAAGCCTGGGGAATTCGGGCGGTTGGACATCGAGAAAGGTGTCAATACCACTGCGCTTGGTGAGCCCCTCCACATACCAGGCCAGCGCTGAGAGCAAACCGACTTCATCGAGCAACGGGGGATGCAAAAGGTGAGACATAGTCCTGACTTCTTGAATCGCATGATCGATAATAGAGCTGGCTTGAGACCACGTTTGCTCTTGCCGTTGAGATGGCTTTTCCAGAAGCATCTTATCCAATACCATCTTGGCCACGGCAAGTTCCTGCCCCAACCCGTCGTGCAGGTCGCGCGCGATGCGGCGGCGCTCTTGATCCTGCAGCGTCATGAGACGGACGGAAAGGCGCCGCAATTCACCCGTGCGTCTATCGACCATTTTTTCCAGCTCAATCGCGTTGTCACGAATCGATTGCTCCAGCAATTTGCTGTCGTGAATGTCAGAGCAGGTGCCGTACCACTTAACAATTTTTCCCTCAGGATCTCGAATCGGTACCGCTCGAGACCGGAACCAGCGATAGGAGCCGTCTTTGGAACGCAGACGATATTCCGATTCGAAACGTCCTCCCGCTCGCACAGACTGTATCCAAATCTCTGTACTGCGCTCGACGTCGTCAGGGTGCACGTAATCCAGCCAATTAATGCTGTTCCCATCGATTGCTGAAGCGCCGGTATGTTCGTGAAACCGATCGCTGACATACTCGTAACGTCCGTCGCCCTGACTGCTGAAAATGACATCCGGCGCGGTGCTTACAATGGCGTCAAGTTCCTGGTTCTTGCCCGCAAGTTCGGTGTTAAGGTGCGTCAGCAGTTCTGCTTTAGCCGCCAATTCCTCGGTGCGCTCCGACACACGGTGCTCCAGATCGCGATTCAACGCTTCGAGTTGCCTGGTCTTTCGGTAAAGTTCAGCGAACACCCTGACTTTTGCGCGCAAGAGTTGTTGAACGACCGGAACGGAAATGTAATCCACCGCCCCGTGCTCGTATCCTTTTAGCCTGTCCAGGTCCGTCAGATGCACGGCCGAGATGAAGATGATCGCCGTCCTCTGAAAGCGTGGATGCTGGCGAATCATCGTGGCCAATTCAAAGCCGTCCAGATCCGGCATGCTCACGTCCATCAGCACCACGGCTACGTCGGTCTTCAGCAGAAGTTCGAGAGCCTGTTTCGCCGAAGTGGCTTTAATCAGGTTCTCACCAAGTTCCTCCAGCATGACTTCATAGCTGAGGAGCTTGGCGGGTTGATCATCCACCATCAGAATATTGACTTTTTCGTCTCTGTTCATCGTTCTCCCTGTGCACACCTCAGGTACCAAACGACCGCCACACCTGTTATCTGTGAAGCCACATACGCAATGATGACAGAAGCTGCTCGGTATTGACGGGTTTGGCCAGGTACTCGGACGCACCGGCTTCCAGACATTTCTCGCGATCCCCCTTCATCGCCTTTGCGGTCAGGGCAATAATGGGCAAGCGCCGGAATGCAGCGTTCTGTCGGATCACGCGCATGGTTTCGTAACCGTCCATCTCGGGCATCATGATGTCCATCAGGACGATCGCGACATCCGGTGTCGATTCGAGTTTTGTGACCGCTTCACGGCCAGTTCCGGCAGTAATCACTTCCATACCGCGACGCTCAAGCACGCTACTAAGAGCGAAGATGTTGCGCACGTCATCGTCGACAACCAGCACTTTCTTCCCGACCAGGGCATCATCGGAGTGATGCAACCGGTCGAGCATTCTCTGTTTCTCCACGGGAAGATCGGCGACGACGCGATGCAGGAACAACGCCGTCTCATCCAGCAAGCGTTCGGGCGATTCGACTCCCTTAACCACAACGCTGCGTGCCAGCGCGTGCAAACGGGAATCCTCTTCCAGGGAAAGCTCCTTGCCGGTGAATACGACGACCGGCAAATCACGCAGGGACGGCGTGTCGCGGAAGCGCTCCAAGACTTCGAAGCCGGATATGTCGGGCAGGCGCAGATCAAGAACGACGCAGTCAAAGGACTGATCGTTAACGGATTTGATCGCCTCCTCGCCACTGGAAACGACCACGACGTCAACGTCGTCGTAGCCAAGCAGTTCCTTGATGCTGAGCTGCTCGGCTGGATTGTCTTCCACCACCAGCAACCGCTTCCGTCGAGGAGAAGAATACTCCTTGATCCGAGTCAAGGCTGATTCCAGCCCCTCCGGCGTCGTTGGCTTGGTAACAAAGGCAAACGCGCCGCGCGCGAGGCCATTTTGACGGTCTTCGTCCAGGGTTAACATCTGAACGGGAATGTGCCGGGTCGCGGGGTCCTGTTTTAAGTGGTTCAGCACCGTCCAGCCCAACATATCGGGCAGGAAGACATCCAGCGACACCGCGGTCGGATGGTACTCGCGCGCCAGCACGAGAGCTTCCGCGCCGCGCTGAGCCACAAGAACCTTGAATCCCTTGTCGCGAGAAAGATCACGCAACACTCGCGCATAATGTGGATCGTCTTCGACAATCAACAAGATTGCATCGTCCGGTTGCAGATTGTCGCGGTCGTCAGGAATCTTTTCGACCGGATGTTCCGAGATGCTGGCGGCGGACAAGGACGCTTGCGATGGGGCCGATCGCTCCACCATGGGAGAGCTGGACGGTCCTACGTAGGTTTGAGGCAAGTAAATGGTGAAAGTACTTCCCTTGCCCGGAGCGCTGCGCAATTGGATTTCGCCGCCAAGCAAGCTGGCCAACTCACGACTGATTGCCAGCCCAAGACCGGTGCCGCCGTACTTGCGGCTGGTGCCGGCATCTGCCTGTTGGAAGGCCTCGAAGATGATCCGCTGTTTGTCCGATGGAATACCGATCCCGGAATCGGTAACCTCAAAGGCCACCACCGACACAGCCTTTCCCAGGATCGGATGATCTTCGCTCCAACCGCTTTTAGCTTGAGACACGGAGAGGCGGACGCCTCCCTGTTCGGTGAATTTGAAGGCATTGGACAGCAGATTCTTCAACACCTGCTGCAGACGCTTCGAGTCAGTGACGACGCTGCGGCCGAGGCGTGGATCGGTCTGCACCTCGAAAGTGAGATGCCGGTTCTCGGCTTCATGACGGAACGGACGTTCCACCATATCCAACAGACTGGCGAAGAATACTTCCTCTGCCTCTACGGAGACTGTTCCTGATTCAATCTTGGACAAATCCAGAATATCGGTGATGAGGTTGAGCAAGTCCGTCCCGGCGCCATGAATCGTCCGGGAAAATTCAACTTGCTTAGGCAGCAGGTTACCATCCGGGTTTTCACTAAGTTGCTGGCCCAGGACCAGGATGCTATTGAGTGGTGTGCGCAACTCGTGAGACATGTTCGCCAGGAACTCAGACTTGTATTTCGAAGTCAACGCCAGTTCCTTGGCCTTCTCTTCCAGTGCACGGCGGGCTTGTTCGATTTCCTGGTTCTTGCGTTCGACCTCAACGTTCTGTTCGGCAAGCTGCTGCGCTTTTTGTGCCAACTGCTCGTTGGTTTGCTGCAATTCCTTTTGCTGCACCTGAAGTTCGGTGGCCAACTGTTGGGACTGCTTCAACAGTCCCTCCGTCTGCATGGTGGCTTCGATACTGTTGAGGACGATGCCGATGCTGGCCGTCAGCTGCTCGAGAAATGCCAGATGGGAGGTTGTAAATGCGCTTAGCGAGGCTAGTTCAATGACTGCCTTGACACGATCCTCAAAGAGCACGGGTAGCACGATAACGTTTCGCGGGACAGCCTCGAACAAACCCGACCGAATGGTAATCGTGTTGGGTGGCAATTCCGAGATCAGCATCCGCTGCTTTTCTGCCGCGCATTGTCCGACTAAACCCTCACCAATCTTCAATCGCCGCAGATGCCCGTCCTCGCCGTCGCCTGCAAAGGCCGAGAGCAGCACCATCTCCGCGGATTCTTCTGATCCCATCTGGTAAATCACCCCCTGTTGGGCGCTCACCAGGGGCGCCAGTTCCGACAAGAGCATGCGTCCCACTGTTCCCAGATCGCGTTGTCCCTGCAACATGCCTGTGAAGCGGGCTAGATTCGTCTTGAGCCAGTCCTGCTCTGTATTGCGATCGGTGGTGAGACGGAGATTGTCGATCATGGTGTTGATGTTGTCTTTCAACTCGGCCACTTCACCGCTCGCTTCCACTTGAATGGAGCGAGTGAGGTCTCCCTTGGTGACCGCGGTGGCAACCTCTGCAATCGCTCGCACCTGGTTCGTCAAATTGTCGGCCAGCAAGTTGACGTTGCCGGTGAGATCCTTCCACGTGCCAGCGGCGCCGGGCACGTTGGCCTGGCCGCCGAGCCGGCCTTCGACGCCGACCTCGCGGGCCACGGTTGTAACCTGGTCGGCGAATGTGGCCAGCGTGTCGGTCATGTTGTTAATGGTTTCGGCAAGAGCTGCAACTTCGCCTTTTGCGTTTACCGTCAGCTTTCGAGTCAGTTCGCCATTGGCGACGGCGGTCACGACTTTCACAATGCCACGCACCTGTTCGGTCAGATTGGCGGCCATTACGTTCACATTGTCGGTGAGGTCCTTCCATGTGCCTGCCACGCCCGGCACTTGCGCCTGCCCGCCCAGCTTGCCCTCCGTGCCGACTTCGCGGGCCACCCGAGTTACTTCGGCGGCGAAGGCGTTGAGCTGATCCACCATGGTGTTAATGGTGTTTTTGAGTTCGAGAATCTCGCCTTTCACGTCCACCGTGATCTTGCGCGACAAATCGCCGCGGGCCACGGCCGTGGTGACCTCGGCGATGTTACGGACCTGACCGGTGAGGTTACCGGCCATCGAGTTGACGGAGTCCGTGAGATCCTTCCAGGTGCCGGCGACGCCAGGCACATTCGCCTGTCCACCCAGGCGACCTTCGGTGCCGACTTCGCGCGCTACACGCGTCACCTCTCCGGCGAACGCGTTAAGCTGATCCACCATCGTGTTGATGGTGTCCTTGAGAAGGAGGATTTCACCGCTGACATTCACCGTAATTTTCTTCGAGAGGTCTCCGGTGGCGATGGCCGTGGAGACTTCAGCGATGTTACGAACCTGACCGGTGAGGTTGCTGGCCATCGAGTTGACGGAGTCGGTGAGATCCTTCCAGGTACCGCCAACGCCTGGGACCTGTGCCTGCCCGCCGAGTTTGCCGTCAGTGCCTACTTCGCGCGCCACGCGGGTCACTTCCGACGCAAACGAGCGCAACTGATCCACCATCGTGTTGATGGTGTCTTTGAGTTCGAGGATTTCGCCTTTCACGTCCACCGTGATCTTGCGCGACAAATCGCCGCGGGCCACGGCTGTAGCGACTTCAGCGATATTACGCACCTGGCCGGTAAGGTTGCTGGCCATGAAGTTGACATTGTCGGTGAGATCCTTCCATGTGCCCGCCACACCCGGCACTTGCGCCTGCCCACCCAGCTTGCCTTCCGTACCGACTTCGCGCGCCACGCGCGTGACTTCACCGGCGAACGCGTTGAGCTGGTCGACCATCGTGTTGATCGTGTTCTTGAGTTCGAGAATTTCGCCCTTCACGTCTACGGTGATCTTGCGTGACAAGTCTCCGCGGGCCACGGCTGTTGTGACCTCGGCGATGTTGCGGACCTGACCGGTAAGATTGCCGGCCATCGAGTTTACGGAGTCCGTGAGATCCTTCCAGGTGCCAGCGACGCCAGGCACGTTGGCTTGTCCTCCCAGACGACCTTCGGTGCCGACTTCGCGGGCCACGCGCGTCACTTCGGCGGCGAAGGAGCGCAGCTGCTCCACCATGGTGTTCAGCGTTTCCTTGAGCAGCAGGATTTCGCCGCGCACGTCCACGGTGATCTTTTTGGAGAGGTCGCCGCCCGCGATCGCCGTCGCCACTTCGGCGATGTTGCGCACCTGGCCGGTCAAATTAGACGCCATGGAGTTCACGGAGTCGGTGAGATCCTTCCAGGTGCCGGCAACGCCCTTGA
>DATFVD010000218.1:0-3504 GCA_035260505.1 Terriglobales bacterium | reverse complement strand
ATGAACCCTGCCACGATCAGCACCACGACGTTTACTTTGACCGCAGCCGGGACGAGCGTGGCTGGGTCAGTCAGTTACGCCGCAGCGACCAACACGGCCACCTTTACACCCTCGGCCACTCTTGCACCGAACACCACCTTTACCGCGACGATTACCACCGGCGCGAAAGACACGTTCGGGAATTCGCTGGCGGCTAATTTCACATGGACGTTCACGACCCCCGCTCCATGTCCACCGCCAACAGTGACCTCCGTAACTCCACCGAATGGCTCGACCCTCGTTTGCCCCAACACCGCCCTTATCACTGCAACATTCAGCCACACGATGAACCCTGCGACGATCAACACCACGACGTTTACTTTGGCCGGGACAGGCGGGGCGCCCGTTGCTGGGACAGTTTCCTACAATGTGGCGACCAGGATTGCCACCTTTACACCCTCGGCCACGCTTGCATCGAACGCCACTTTTACCGCCACGATTACTACTGGGGTGCAAGACACGTCCGGCCTTGCGATGGCGCCTCCTAATTTCGTCTGGACGTTCACGACCTCGCCGCCGTGTCCTCCTCCGCCACCCCCCTCAGCCGGATTGGGAGCGGCCTGCACCTACGGAGTTCTGGCCGGCTCTACGGTCACGAATACGGGCCCCACCCATGTTAACGGAGATCTGGGACTGAGTCCGGGAACTGCGGTGACTGGCTTTCAGGACCCACCGTTTAACACTTACGTGGGGACAGGGACCCACACAGCCGGGCCGGGGCTCGTGACCGGGACGATACACTTGACGGATCCTCCGCCGGCGTCGAGCACCTCTGCGGCCGCCGCCCAAGCCGCATTGCTTGTCGCGTATAACGACCTGGCTGGACGAACTGCACCTGCTCCGACTACCGTTGCCGGAGATTTAGGCGGGCTAACCCTCGCCCCGGGGATTTATAAGTCGACCTCCACCTTGGGGATAACCGGCACACTAACCCTTGACGGCCAGGGGAACGCGAATGCGGTCTGGATTTTCCAGATAGCTTCGTCACTCACCACCTTAAGCACTAGCAATGTTGTCCTTGCTGGCGGGGCCTCAGCTCACAACATCTTCTGGCAGGTGGGTAGTTCAGCGACTCTGGGGACCAACTCTACCTTCAACGGAAGCATCCTGGCGCTCACATCCATCACGCTTACCACCAGTGCGACGCTGAATGGCAGAGCGCTGGCACAAAACGGTGCGGTCACATTGGACACCAACACGGTTAACGTACCTTCCTGTCCGTGAGGTAATCGGTGGGACCGGTTTCAGGGCTGGTCCCCTGCGGGTCCGGCTCGAAGCTTGATTTCACGTTATTGAAGTTCGGAGGAATATTCGCATGTCATCTCAATCAAAGAGCCATCGCGGGCGGGTCCTGGCAGTGCTGCCGGCAATGATTGCCGTCATGTTCGCGTTCGCCACAGCCGCTGCGGCGCAGGAACCGCCTCCTCCGAAATGGGAGTTGTTCGGCGGATACTCCGTCTTTGATCCTGGCGCGGATGTCCACGGTCAACTTCCCGGAGCATTGTTCCCTTTGAGCAGCCGCCTGGAATGGAACCCCCGCGGCGTCAGCCTGAGCGCTACGTATGATTTCAACCGTTGGCTGGGACTCACTCTCGACGCCAGCACCCATTGGGGCAGCGGCGAAAGTGGGTTAGGCGGAAGACTTGACGACGCCGCTTTCTCCAATCTCTCACTGGGACCAAAAATTACGTTCCGGCACACTCATTTTTCACCATTTCTCGAGTTCTTAGTGGGCGACCATCGCCTTATGCCGGATGCCTTCCACGACATCGACAAGGTAGGTTTCATGGTCGGCGGCGGCCTCGACATCAATGTGTCCAGGCACATCGCTCTACGGCTGCTCCGGGCCGACTTTGTTTACTCGAATTACCAGTATGGTTCCGCGGCCGTAACGCCGCGCACGGAAATCCGCGGTGTACGGCTCCAGACTGGCATCAATTTCATGTGGGGTGGCAAAACGCCGCTTCCTCCGCCGCCTCCCAACCGCTCGCCCACCGCGTCTTGTTCGGTTGATAAGAGTATGGTCTACGCTGGGTCGGGCGACTTCGCGGTTGTGCGTGCGAGCGCCAGCGATCCCGACAACGATCCTCTGACCTATTCTTGGACGACAAATGGCGGCGCAGTGGAAGGCAGCGGCCCCGAAGTCCGCTGGAACTCTTCCGGCTTGACCGCGGGCACGTACACTGCAAAAGTACGCGTGACTGATGGACGCGGCGGCACCGCCGATTGCGCGGCGGACATTCGTGTGGAACCACGCCCCAATCGCCCGCCCACCATGAGCTGCTCCGCGGACCGCAATTCGGTGTTGCCCGGAGAATCGGTGCAGATTATGGCAACGGCCAGCGATCCCGACGACGATCCTCTCACCTATTCCTGGAACTCCAGTGGCGGAGAGGTTCGCGGCACGGGAGCATCCGCGAAGTTCGATACCCATGGTCTGAAGGCGGGCCGCTATTCAGTGACTGGCCACGTAGACGATGGCCGCGGCGGAACCGCGGATTGTCAGCTGGCAATCGAACTGCAAGAACCACCACCACCGCCGAGAATGGTAGAGCTGGAAAAGCGGCTCGATCTTCATAGTATTTACTTTCCGACGGCTCGGCCGTCGGCAGCGAATCCTAATGGTGGACTGGTCGCGAGTCAGGAGCAGATCTTATTGACCCTGGCGACAGACTTCAAAGAATATTTGCAATTCAGGCCCGATGCCCACTTGATTCTGGGTGGCCACGCGGATGAACGCGGCTCGCAGGAATACAACAAAGCCCTAACCGAGCGTCGTGTGGAGCGTACCAGGAATTTCTTGGTTCAACATGGCGTGCCCGCAAAGGACATCGAGACGCGCTCTTTTGGCAAAGACGACAACTTGAGTGCAAAGCAGGTCAAGGAACAGATGGAGCAGAATCCAGACTTGACTCCGGCCGACCGGAAACAAATGCTGGGTAATTTGCAGGTGATGGTCCTGGCCAACAACAGGCGCGTAGACGTCGCCTTGAGCACCACCGGACAACAGTCCACTCATCGGTATCCGTTTAACGCGAAGGATTACTTGGCCCTGATCAACACGAAGAGTGGAGAGAAAAAGGCGCCGGCGAAGAAGAAGCCCAGAAACTAGCCCGCAAACGCAGCTTGGATTATTAGGGCAGTAGCAGGGAATATTCGGGGGGGCATTGAGGCGCCCTCCCGATTTTCTGTGTCGGGTCAAATGCTCTTCGTCCCACGCGCAATCGAGATTCGTCGCCGGCGGCTGACTTGTCTGGATTTGGCAAAAGAGGGCGGGGGGGGGGATGCGAACAGCTCATCAGCGAGTCAGACGATTGAGCGCGCTTAGCGCGCTTTACATCGCGACGAGCAAACCTGCGGTTAGGAGCTAGACAGCTCCGCCCTGCGGATCTGCACCTTGCGGATCTACGCCTTCCGAATCCGGCGTGATGTCCGCCGTTACGTTGTCGCTTGGAGCATCTTTCT
>DATFVD010000217.1:0-17216 GCA_035260505.1 Terriglobales bacterium | reverse complement strand
TGTCTGTTCCTGGTGCAATATCAGTCGCGATCGTATCGTCCTGCAATCGCACCCATTGTCGCCCGTTCCAGTGCGCACGCTGAGGCATCCGCAGGAGGCGGAAGTCATTGGGCAGGTGGTGGGAGCGGCGATGCGTCTCGGAGGGTGGCAGGTACTCTATTCTGAACCAGGGCAGAAAGAGTCTGCAGCACTGACCTGAAATGCTTTTCCGAAGCGCGAAATTTCTGGGCCGGAAGCTCATTTCCCGGAGGGATCTCCAGGCATGTCAAAAACTCAAAGTCCGTGATCTGTGCGCCCGCAGCCGACCGCTGGAGGTCGTCCTCGAGATCCCTCAAGGGCGTTCTCAATATCCGAGCCACCAAGGCTCCGTGCGATACCCGAATGGCCTTCTCCGCCGGTGCGCTCCCATACACCTTCTCTAATCCCCAATGCGAGTAGGCCCCTCCGCCGTTATGCAGTCGCGCAACGTACCGCAATTTTCCCAGAAGCCCGGGAACTGCGCTCAAAGTGCTGTTTTCAAAGTCGTCAAGAGCTGATCTGAGCACCACAAATTTACGCTTTCCGAAAAGAAAAACAAATCGCCGCCGACGTCCAGGAGCGCTTGCGTTCTGCACAATAGCACGCTGCAGTCCATATTGCCAAGGAGGAACCACGTGAAGAGAATTGTACGAGTTCTGGCTATCGCCGTTGTTCTGCTACTCACTTCAACTGTCCCGAGCTTTGCCGACGGCAACCCCATTCCGATCTGTCACAATGGGGTGTGCACTTATTGACGAATTAGCCACAAATTGAATGGGGCGCAGATTCTGGATTGCAAATTCTCCTTTGGGGAAATATAGTACGATCCCATCGAGATGACACTCTGGTACAAGCTTCTCTTTTTCTACCTCTGGATTGCGCCCCATCTTCTACTTATGGTCGTCGCAGTTCTCCTGCTGAAGAAGCGCCTATACACGAACTTCCCCGTTTTTACCATCTACACGTGCTACGAAATCGCAGAATTCGTCCTGCTTTTGGCGATGGCAGTAACCGGGCTCAATAGGGGAGCTTTATTGATGCCCGTCTACCTGGTGACTTTGGGGATCAGTACCGCGCTTCGATTTGGAGTTCTTCAGGAGGTATTCAACAACATATTTCGCGAGCACATACAGCTGCATGCACTTGCCCGGATATCCCTTCGATGGACTACCGGATTTCTGCTGGCCACGGCTGTTCTTGGTTCCATTTTCGCATTTGCGCAGACTTCTGACAGCGCGATCGCCGACGTGGCGTGGCTCGGTCGGGGCATCGCACTCATTCAGTGTGGCTTGGTGCTTTTCTTGCTGATGTTCTCACGTCTGTTTGGTCTGTCTCTGGAAAGCTACGTGTTCGGTATCGCGCTGGGCTTTGGTATTCTGTCGAGTGTGGAACTCGCCAACTGGGCACTCCATACTGGAAGCCTCACGGATTCCATGGCCAGGGCGCTGAACCTGCTTCCTACTGGCGGCTATCACGTTGTCGTTCTGCTCTGGCTTGGGTACTTGGTTGCGCCGGCGAGGAAAGTTCTTCAGCCCAGTGATCTGCCTGTGGGTGACATGAATCAGTGGAACCAAGAATTGGAGCGATTCCTGCAATGAGCGCCGCCTCCGTTTACGTTGCGATTGCGATTGTCCTAGCAGCAGTGTTTACGTATCTTGCGGCCAGACGCCGCCGAAGCCCGCTCGCGATTGACAAGGCTCGAGCATTGATGAGTTCGCTGGATATTGAGGCGTTCCGCAATCTGGTGGATCCGGATGAGGAGGCTTTCCTGCGGTCGAATCTGCCTCCCGATGAATTCAAGGCAATCCAGCGCGAAAGAGCCTGGGCTGCCCTCGCGTATATGCGAGCTTTGTCACACATTGCTTTGGAATTCAGCCGTTCTGGCCATGCTATGTACAACAGCTCCGATCCCCGACTAGCCGAACTGGGACGGCAGATTGTCAATGATGCGGTCTACTTACGCTTGCGTGCGTTGGAAACAAGTGGGCGACTATTCGTTGCAGCCACTTTTCCCAATTTGACCCAACGCTATCCGAAGTCTCTGTTTGAGCAATACGAGCATTCCAGCGGTTTACTGCTTCGCTACGGCATGTTGGAGCGGGCTCGAAGGCAAGCTTCGTAATTCGCGTCCAGTGCCCCCGCTCGTGATCAGCCCGTAAACCTCGCGATTCCACCACCCTTGGGTGAACGGCCCCACGACTGACTCTTACGCTTCTTCTGGCGCGAGGATTTTTCGAATTAGCCGTCAGAGGCCCGCTTAGGCTCATGTTCGGTTTCTGGAACAGGAACGATTCTTCTGTTCGCCACACCTCTTTCTAGTCTCAAATCATAAATGACATCAGCCTTGTGTGAAGACCGAGGAGGTAAGTAGATGCGTTTCGTGAGGGCATATGGGGACTGTTCAGACAGTGGCGGTCGTAACGTCCATCGGCTGTTGACGCCCTATCACCCTCCCCAATTCAAAATCCTTACAGCAGAGCAGGCTGAAGCACAACTCAGAGATAAAGCGCTACCTGGAGACGCCATAGCCCGGCAACTCTTGAAGATAGCGACAAGGCTAACCAGCAAAAGCAGGCAGTGATCTCGTCATTGAAACGACTCTTACCGGTGGCACTTTCCTTGTCCAATTAGCGAAATCTCGGGTGCGATGCCAGAAACGTAGAGAGAGCCGAGGATGCTGAGCGATGTCTCCGAGGTCTGACATCACGTGCCTTGCTGACGACCTTCGGATGCTTGGCAAGCTTCTTCAAGGCAGTGCTGCGGTGGTGGCCGGACAGCGAACCGGAGGTGCCCCACACTCCATCATCAAGGTACTGGAGCGATTCGCTACAGCGATGGACCAACAGGGGCTGACGTCAGGAGCAGCAGACATTTCGCTCACGCTGTACGCGGCACGCGAACTGGAGCGATACGTCTGTGGCGAGAAGACACAAATCTGCAATCGCGATGCGGCGGAAATTTACTATCAGGTTTTATGCGCGGGTATCGAACAGCTTCCGAGGTTAGACCAGAACCTAAATGGGTAGATTATGGAGTCATATTGGGTCACGCAATTGGGTCGTTTTCGAAACGTGGTAAGTCATGTCGTTCATGACTTGACTTGGAGACATGCAAGGCGGGGCACCAAAGCTCGACAACAGGAACTTATCCAGGCTGTCTTGGATTTTGGGAAAATGAAATATCAATTGTATAAAACGGAGGTAACGATAGTAGACGAGACAGAATTAGCTTTTCGATTTCGAGAGACAACGCATGCCATCACCAGAACTCTCGCCTTGCTGGAAAGACAGGGGCTCGCCGAGCGTACCGATCTTCCCAGACTTTGGAAACTCAATGTCGCAGACCTCGACCAGCAATCCCGTGTGGTTTCGTCCGCTGGCGCGATGAGTAAGGCGTTCTTGCACGTATCGGAGAAGTAATCTAATCGGAGCATGTGCTGATCTTTAGACGATTGTGAAGGCGCGGTGACGCAAACACCGCAACGTAGCGCGCGTATGAAGACACATGATTCATGGCTAGAAGGGGGTGTACTGGAGAGATGGGCCTTGTCGCAAGGTGAGCAAGATGGGGCGGGTCACATAATAAGAATACGCAAAGGAGGCGGTATGGGAGAGGATAATAATGGATCAGAGAAACCCCACACAGAACGCGGACGAGTGGAGGGAAAAAAGCGCAGGCGAACCAGAGTGATCGCCAAGCTGGTTGGGGCGCGGTGCGAGGTCGAAGATGTCCTTCTCTCGTCGAGCGCATCCGCTGTTCTCTTGGCGCAGGAGCGTGTCAGACTCTCCACCCTGATGGGAGCCCTCGACAATATCGTGCGGCGAATTGAGAAGTGCTGATTGTTCGCTGCGGGAACATGCAAGCCTAGATTAGCGCCAACGATCAAGTTCGCAACGATAACGAAGGCCCGAGTACTGGCGCACACAGCCAGATTCATGGTTTCAACTCCGAATCAGGAATATCTGCAACTAGAGGTCGATCTGGCATGAATGACATGAATCTCCCGGCGTCATCCCCATTCGTTGGAAGAGTTCTGCTCGTGTCCGATGACGCGAGCGCGATCGAGCAACTCAGCGAGTCAATGCAACGATTCGCGTTGTCCGTAGAGCGATGCCCTGAGGTTTCTTCTGCTTTAGAGCTGCTGAAGCGGTCTAAATTTGAAGCTGTGATTGTTGATTTCCGGCTCGGAAGTCAGGCCGGGGCAGTCCTCGAAGGGACACGCCATTCCTCTTCAAATGAACATGCCGTGCTATTTACCGTCAGCGATAATCAGGCGGAAACCACCGATGCATTTAAGGCCGGTTCAACTTTCGTATTAAGGAGACCGCTCTCCGCCGCATCGATCGACCTGAGCCTGAAAGCTGCCTATGGGTTGATTGTAAGAGAGAGGCGCCGCTACTTCCGCTGCCCGATGGAGGCTCCAGTGGTAATTCTTAGGACTTCGATGCCGACGGTTCATGGCCATACCGTCAATGTCAGCGAGGGAGGAATGTCCATCACCACGGCCGCATCGTTAGGACCCGGTGACCACGTGCAATTGCAATTCACTCTGACGGGTGATGAATTTCAGTTTACGCTTGAATCGACGGTTTGCTGGGCGAGAGAGCAGCGGATTGGATTGCAGTTCCGCGCTTCGCACCAAACCCCCAAACTGCAAGAATGGCTCTCTCGGCGCTTGGAAGAGGCAATTCCGCAGTCCGTCAGGGACAAGTTCTCGAACGTTCCGTGAGATTGTTTATGGCCAGCCAGCCTGCCTGGGATCAGCCAGAAATCGGCGACGAGTGGCGACCAGATCAGGCAAGTCATGGTCCCAGCCGAAATCGTGGGGAGTGACGGCCCATTCGGAATCGAGTTCCGGTTCAGATATAGCGTCGAGCGGCATCTCCCGTGCTTTGCCAAATTGCCGTCAGTTTTGCCGAGGCATCGGGCAGGATTAGAGATCCAGATCGAAGCCGGGGTCACACGTTTTGGGGAATCGCCACGGTCACAACATCCCGCCCGCGGGATTTGGATTCATAGAGGCATTTGTCCGCGGTCTCGAGCAGTTCACCGGCTGTTGATCCGTGTTCCGGAAACGCGGCTACACCCGCAGAGAGGGTAAGCTGTCCGAGAGTCTGCTTCTTGTACTGCAAGCGCAGGTTTTTTACTTCGGAGCGTAAGGCGTCCGCACGTTTAGCCGCGTCCGGTGAAGACGACTCAGGCAGGATGATGGCGAACTCCTCCCCACCGTAGCGGCAGCATATATCGGTGGCGCGGAAAAATGTGCGAAACAGGTCGGCCAGGGACTGTAGCACCATGTCTCCCGCATCATGGCCGAAGGTGTCATTGAATCTCTTGAAGTGGTCGAGGTCGAGAAAAAGAACAGCTACAGACTGCTTTTTGCGGCTAGCCAATTCCAATTCCCTTTCAAGTGACTCCTCCAGAAAACGACGGTTGAATAGGCGAGTCAGCGGATCACGAATCGACTGTTCACGAAGGGTCTCGCGCAACTGCAGACTAGCCAGCAGAAGGGCGATCTGCGAAGCTGCACTGACGGCTAGCCGCTGATGAGAGTCCCTAAAGCTCTGCTCTTCAGAATCATGTCGGAGATCTGCTGCGCTCTCGAATTCCAGATGCAAGATGCCAACCGTGTTCCCCTGCGCGACCATCGGCAGGCATAGAGCCTCGGTCTTTGAACTCTTGGTCAAATGTTGGCAGGCGATGCCATTTCCCGGGTGCCCGCTCCAGTGGGGCTGACCGCGGCGCAGGGACCAGCAGGCGTCAGGAGGAAATGTCGGTGCTAAAACGTCCTTTTTCCCCCACCGAACCGCTGCCTCGATGAGGTCTCGCGACGACCTGAACAAATAAAGCGCTCCGGAAGGGGCGTCAGGGAAAAGCTCCTGCACCGAGTTAGCGACAACATCGCAGGCTTCTTTCACAGTCCCACTACACGCCAGCAGCGCCCCCATTTCGTTCAATAAGGTCATCTGTTTTGTCCGGAGTTCCAACTCTTTCACCATCCGGTCCATCGACTCCGCATGTTGCTCCTGCGCTTCAGCCGCCCTGATTTGTGCCGAAACGTCCTGGTATATAAGGTATGCGCCCCGCACCTCATCGCCTTGTAGCAGGGGGACACCATGCAGTGCCAGGTCAAGAATCTCCCCATCTTTGCGCTTCTGTCGCACTGTCCTCTGCAACGCGTTTCCCGCGAAGATCTGGGGAATCAGGTGCATGGAATCCGTAGCCTCGTCGTCAGGTATCCCCATGCTCCCAATATCAATCGCGGTGAGCTCGTGATGGTTATACTGAAAGAGATTCTCGAAAGCGGGATTTGCCAGCTCGACGCGGCCTTGCCGATCAAGAACCGCGATTCCTAGCGGGCTATTTTGTATCAGCGAGTCTAAGTAGGTGGTTTGTCTGTTCAGATCAATTGCCAGGCGATGTCGTTCGCTGACCTCGGACCCGACGATCAGTCCCACTGCGGACACAACCAGCATGAAGAGGGCGACTCTGGCGAAGATGGCCGCCGTGGGAGGAAACAAATGCATGGCGACCACGATTCCAAAGTTTAGCGCGAGGATTGCGGTGACAACCCGCCGGACTCCCTGACGCATGGCAATCCAGATGATTGGAATGAAACCCAAATAGAAATAACTGTAACGCGAGTCCTCGCTTCCGAACATCATCCAGAGGACGGCCATTATCGTCGCAATTTGGCCGCAGCTTTCTGCCAGCGCAGCAAGACTGGGCTTCTTTCCGGGGGATGGCGCGCTGCTTGGATCGAGCGGGCTGGATCTGGGCAGGAGCCAATTGCGAATATAAGGAAGCACATGGACGAGAAGAAACGGAGCGATGCCCAGTAAGCCGATGGCATCACCCAAAAACCATCCTAGAGCAGAAGCCTTGTATTCACTCCAGGTAATGCTGTGATCCGTAATCAGGCATGCCACACCAATGATGGTCGCTGCTGTGGCGGCGGTGGCACTCACCAAAACGTAGCGGACGACGTCCCGTCGGCGGCGCAGGCCGAGATCAATCTCGAGAGGACCGCGCAACACACATGCCGCGGCGCCATAACAGACAGCAACTCCCACGGCTCCAGCCGTGTTGCTGAATGACAGGGCTGATTGTGAGTAAACAATCTTGCCGGCAAGGGCATCGACCAAACAGACCAGAAGAGCATACCAAGGAGTTACGCCCAGCAGGAGCGCCATAACCAGACCGATTGCGGGATACCAGGCAACGAATCCAACGCGAGAAAAGAAAATGACTTCAGGCCGGTTCAGCAGAAGGTATAGCAGCACGAACGAGAGCGAAACGAGAGCGTGACGAATAATCAGGCGTCGCGAATGCATGAAGAGAAATCTCAGCGCCTGATTGGCTCCTTGTAAGCGAAGCGGATAGCTCAGATGGAGCGCCGCCCGATGGTCTTTTTCCGGACGTCCTGTCGGCTCATACATAAGATGAACATGCCAAGGGCGATCGGTGTGACAATTCGAGCCTCTAACAAGTACTTAAGTAATGCCATGGGGCGCCTTGCGGGTCATCACCGACTCGCCATGCGGTATCGGAATTGCCTCGATTGCCAGAATTGACAGAGCATGACACTCTTTCGACGTATGATGATCGGGCGGCGCGGTTGAATCGATGAGCAAACGGATAGATGCATGGCATCGCTGAAAATCCTTATTGTTGAAGACGACCTGCCAAGCTTGGAATTGATGGCCGAGGTTTTCTCTTCTCTTGAAGCCGATGTCCGTCCGCTCAGCGACAGCCAGAAAGCGGCGGGTTTGGTGAATCAAGAAAAATTCGATGGGATTTTCCTGGATTTGGAGATGCCGGGCCTGGATGGTCTGGAACTGGCACGACGGATCCGGAAGTCCTCATGGAATAAATCAACGCCAATTGTCATCGTGACTGGTCGGGATGATCGGGACATCATGCAGCGCGCATTTTCCATCGGAGCAACTTTCTTCCTTCAGAAGCCGGTGGACAGACAAAAGCTAAGCATGTTGTTTCGGACGGTACGTGGCGGACTGTTGGAAAACCGCCGCCGGCAAGTGCGTGCTCCAATTCAAACTGAGGTGACGTGCACGGTGGGTTCTCGAACCATACGCGGGGTAACCTGGAATCTCAGCCAGGGCGGGATGCAGGTCGAGGTTGGCGGCCTGCAGCCAGAGAATATGGTGCGAGTGTCGTTCCAATTGCCGGTGTCAGGTGTGTCGCTGGAGGCAGCAGGGAAAGTGGTCTGGGCAACGGAGAATCGACAGGGGATTCAGTTTACTGACGTGAGTCCACAAAACGCAAAATCCATACAAACCTTTATCGCCGAAGTGGAAAAGTGAGTGACTGTGATGACCTCAACTTTATGGCCTGCAACCTGCGCTATTTGCCAGTGGCGACGGTACGTGCCTTGCTAACTGGATGGATATCGTGCGCTTTATTGGGAGAGGCGCTTCCATCCTCTCGTTTACCCAATAGCCGTTCCAGTTCCTCGGTGAGGGAACGGGTATTGATGGGTTTCGACAGGTAGCCATTAAAACCAGCATTCAAGATCTTTTCCCGGTCGCCTTGCATGGCATAGGCAGTAACTGCCAGCACCGGCAGCGTAGCGTAGCGAGGGTTCCCCCGGATCTTCTGCACGACGGCAAAGCCATCCAGTACCGGCATGCCGATGTCGAGCAGCAGTATGTCCGGTTGAGTCTGTGCGATCATGTCGAGCGCCTCTTGGCCATCGCAAGCTTCATCTACCTCAAACCCGCGGGCTTCGAGCAACTCGCGGAGCAGTTCGCGGTTGACGGCATTATCTTCAGCGAGGAGGATTTTCGTCAAGATTGCACCGCTGACTTGGCACGTTTGCGGCCTTGAACGACCCTGCCAACTTCAACAATGAGCTGTCGCTGCCAGGAACCGCTCTTCTGAAAGAGTGCTTGCGCCTCTGTATTGAGAAGGGCCAGTTCGTCCGGTGTCAGGGTTTTCGCTGTCATGACGAAGATGGGCAGTTCTTTTAGAGTGGGTTCTCTCCTGACGTGCCGAAGGACTTCAAAACCATCTATTCCCGGCATTAACAGATCGAGCAAGACAGCGCTCACGAGTTTGGAGGAGAGCACTTCCAGGGCCCGAGCGCCGCTTCGCACGCTCTGAGTCTCATATCCGGCTGAGCGCAGGGTTTCCTCCAACAACTCCAGATTCTTGGGGTCATCATCGACGAGTAAGATAGTCGCATCGTCATCACCCTCAGGGAGGACATGCTTACGAATGGCTTCCAGAAGCGCCGGTTTGCGAATGGGCTTGATGAGATAATCCGCGGCGCCTAAAGCAAAGCCCACCTGTTTTTGGTCGACGATGGAAACGATAATGATGGGAATGTTGGCCGTCTCGGGCGTTTTTCTCAGAGCTACCAGAGTCTCGAAGCCGCTTCCTCCAGGCATCAAAACGTCCAAGGTGATGGCATCAGGCCGTAGTTCTTGAGCTCTCTTGACCGCTTCAGCTCCTGAGGCCGCCAGCACAGTCCGATATTCTGGTTCCAGGTAGCTGGCTAAAAGCTCGCGGGCAGGGATCTCGTCGTCGACGATAAGGATCAGTGGCTTCCTGCCGCCTGTTGTTATCACGATGTTATGGTCAGCCGATTCGTCGACCGGGAGAGACTTCGAGGACGTTCTGGATCCTTTGGGCAGAGTAAAAGTAAATCGGCTGCCTTTCGCCGGTGTGCTCGCCAGTGAGATTTTTCCGCCTTGCTGTTCGACCAGACGTTTGGTGATCGCCAAACCCAACCCTGTGCCTTCCTTGGCGGCGTCCGCGTTTCCTTCGACCTGGCGGAATTCCTCAAAAACCACTGCCTGGTCCTCAGCCCGAATGCCGATCCCCGTATCAGTTACCGACAGGGAAACGAAGTCTCCAGCTTCTGCACAATCGATTGTGATTTGGCCGTCCTTGGGCGTGAACTTGACCGCGTTGCTCAAGAGGTTGTACAGGATCTGTTTGAAACGAACCCGGTCAGCATAGACAGGCTGATCGTTCTCCAGTCTGGTCTGAACCTGAATGTTCTTTGCCATCGCCAGTGGACGAATCGTTGAGAGGACTTCTGGCAAAGCGTCTTTCACCTGGAAATCTTCACACCGGAGCTCCAGTTGTCCGGCTTCGATTTTAGAGAGATCAAGAATGTCATTGATTAACTGCAACAAATGCGCTGAACCCTGTTTAATGTGATTGACGAAGCGCTTCTGCTTATCGTTGAGCTCACCCGCCGTTTCCTCGGCTAATAGGTCGGAAAAGCCGACAATGGCGTTCAGCGGGGTTCGTAACTCGTGGCTCATACTTGCAAGGAATTTGCTCTTCAGCTTGGTGGCGCGTTCGACCTCGCGGTTGCGAAGCTCCAACTCCTGATTGGCAGCAGTCAAGCTGTCCATGAATTTGCGCTTGTCTGCTTCGTCCCGCTTTCTCTGCGTAACATCGACCGCAACCACAACTGCCGCGTCTCGGCCCGCAAAGTTTAGACCGTAAGAAGTGATCTCCACGTCGATGAGAGTCCCGCCCTTTTGTCGATGACGCCAGATGCCGACGGTCTCGCTCCTGTCTGAGACGGTGTCCACACTTTTGAGTAAGGCGGGAACATCCTCGAGCGGGCGAATTTCTTTGATTGTCATGGCCAGGAATTCATTGCTGGAATAGCCATACTTGCGGACTGCGGCGGCGTTCACAGCAAGAAATTGCAGTGTCTGCCGGTCGTAGACCCAAGTGGGATGTGGGTTGTTGTCGAACAACTTGCGGTGCCGTTGTTCGCTCTCCTGCAAGAGCTCCTTCGCACGCTTGCGTTCAGTAACGTCCCGGGTGACCTTGGAAAAGCCCCGCAGCTTTCCGGTTTCATCCGCTAGCGAAGTGATGACCACGCTCGCCCAGAATCGCGACCCATCCTTGCGGACCCGCCATCCTTCCTCTTCGTAGCGACCCTCCGTGATTGCGTTGTGGAGTTCGCGCTCTGGCTTGCCATTCTGTATGTCTTCTGGAGGATAGAAAACGGAGAAATGGCGGCCGACAATTTCGTTTGATTTGTACCCCTTAATGCGTTCCGCCGCCTGATTCCAGCTGGTAATGTTTCCGACGGGATCGAGCATAAGAATGGCGTAGTCCTGCACTCCGTTTACGAGCAGACGAAAGCGTTCCTCACTTTCCCTGAGCTGTTCGTCAGCCTGCCGCCGAGTGGTGATATCGCGCGCAACGGCATAGATCACTCCTCGCTCAGGCGTCGAAACCGCATTCCACAAGAACCATTTGTAGGAGCCGTCTTTGCATAGATAGCGATTTTCAAAAGCAAGGACTTCCTGGCTTTCAACTCGCTGAGCTTCGACGATGGTAGCCTGGCGATCGTCCGGATGGATGAATTCCACATAAGGCTTCGCCTTGAGCTCGGCGAGAGTAAAACCCAATGTTTTCTGCCAGGCCGGGTTCAGATTCTTGAAATATCCGTCGAACCCGGCGATACAAAACATGTCTACCGATAAGTCGATAAACCGATTGCCGGTCTCCAGTTGGGAATAGAGCGAACCCATGAAAGTGCTGACAGCCAAGCCGACGACAACAAAAACCAAGCCCAAAAGCCATACTCGGCGTTCTACGGCAGACACACCTTGTTGTAAGAGAGAAGACGGCTGTTCGACCAGCACGCCCCAACCGTACTGAGTCACGGGCTCATAACGGGCAGCAACGGTGTTGCCGTCTCGCGCAAATATTCCATAGCCAGCGCGGCCGGTTCGCATTTGCTTTACCGGCTCATACCCGTTGAGGTCAACCGGCGGCGAGTAGGCGTCTATGTTTGGACGAGCCGAGAGATACCCATGCTGATCGATGAGCGAAATGGTCCATCCGTTTTCGAGCTTGGTCTCGACCAGCGCGCGGCTCATGATATCGAGCGCATACGGAGCCACGAGAATGCCAACCGGCTTGCCGTCGTCCATAATTGGAACCGCGATAGCCACCACCAACTGGTGTGGGGAAACGGCGGTTTGATATACCTCTGAGATGTAAGGTTTCCATTGACGAGCCACGCCTTTGTACCAATCACGGTACGCGAAGTTTTGATTGAGCACGTCGGGCTGCGATGGATAGACTCCGCGCATTGTGCCATCGAGGTCGTAGATGCTGACAAACGCGAAATCGGGACGCAATCCGCTGGCTTGCTTCAGATGCCACCCGACTTCATCTAGATTCCGCTCTTTCCATGACTGGAGGAATTTCCGCCGCGTGGCGATGGACTCCAGAAACGCGGTGCTCTGGCGAAAGTGCTCCTCGACGAGAGTCGCAGAAACACGGGCAATTTGTGTGCTTTCAGTGGCCGCCTGCTGTTGGGCCTGTTGTCTGAGCAAGGCACCCACAGAATATGCGAAAAATGAAATTGGCAAGACCATCAGCGGCAGGAGTAGTAAGTACACACGCCAACGGCTTTTCGATAGCCATCCCCCAACTCTAGCTGCCGTCGTCATCGGAATCCTCGAATCCAAGCTTTCGCGTAATCCTATTGCTCCCGGTTTGCAGGTGTCGCCGCCAATATAGACTTGTCAAGCTCGGTATCCGGCTCGTCGCCATCCTACGTGCTAGCCGCCGCGCCGCGTGAGAGGAACTCTGCAGTACCGCTCCGGATAAGCCGCTCGAATTGATCAAATATCCGAGGATCCCACCAACCTTTTGCAACTTCTTCTTTCATCGTTTGAAGGGCATCGGTGATGGAAAAGGCGTGCTTATACGGCCGGATGGTCGTAAGCGCATCGTACACATCCACAATCTGCAGCACCCTGGCGGTGACAGGAATGGCTTCTCCCCGAAGTCCGTCGGGATATCCCGATCCGTCGAATTTCTCGTGATGGTGCCGAATGATCGGAAGCACTAGGCGAAAGGACTTTAATGGCGCACAAATGCGTTCGCCTACCAGCGGGTGCTCCCGAATGAGCTTCCACTCTTCTTCGGTCAAACCGCCGGGCTTCAACAGGATCGCGTCCGGGACAGCAATCTTTCCAACGTCATGTACGACTCCGGAGCGGCGCAAAGCGATAGTTTGCTCCTCCGAAAGTCCGATGTGCTGGCCCAAGCACGCCGAATAGTCGGCCAGCCGTTCACAGTGACCGTGAGTGTAAGGATCTTTGCCTTCAATACTGCGCGCCAGGGAAAACAGGACTGATTCGGCCCGTTCCAGTTCGTCAGTGCGATGTTTAAGCCTCAAGAGCGATCGAACCCGCGCAAGCAGCTCGGTTCGATCCACCGGCCGGGTCAGAAAGTCATCCGCTCCAACCTTGATGCCCTTGATCCGATCCTGCTTGTCCGACAGCGCCGTGATCAGGATCACGGGTATGAAATATGTTTCCGGGTCGTTCTTGATTTTCTCGCACGCCTCAAACCCGTTCAGGCGAGGCATCATCACATCCAGAAGCACCAGGTCGGCTTGAGTTCGAGAGAGTTCGTCAACAGCGGCTGCGCCGTCCGGCACAGTAATTACCTTGAAACCCTGTGCTGTGAGGAGTTCTTCTAACAACTCACGATTCGCGGCTTGATCATCGGCCACCAAAACGGTGCCAGTGATCGGCTGCTTTGACTGATAGAACATTCTTCACCACTTATTTTTGCACACGCGGTCTAAGGGTCGCATGGGAAGAAGGGCCACACCTAATTACTGAAGTCACCGATCACACAAGGGGAAAATGCGGAGAAGAGTCGGGCAAGCTCCAGCGCCCGTCTAAATAAAATGGAGGTCTTAATCCTTAGGAGAGTACGCACCACTTAATCGCACAGCTCACTCGTCTGGAAACACACGGTACCTTGCAAACTCCTGCATCCAAGGCCTTTACTACTTTAGGTAAAAGCCGAGAACATAGATGCTGCTGCCTAAAACCAAGAGAACCACCAAAAGCGCAAACACAACAGATGCAGGAGGGATATTTGTTGATCTGGCACCGCTCGACCGGATTGTCTCTTTCACCTGGACGTGTTCCTCACGAATGAAAAGTGGCCGCCCACCATGAGGCACCTAAGCGAGCGGCTGTGGAAGACTTCTTAGGCTACCCGACGTTTGTTGCCGCAATGTGAGGATTTGTTGCCGTGATGTTAAGAAAAAAAGAAAAGAATTCCAGTGGTATTTGGACGCAGATGCTCCCACTCACTAGCCGTCTGTCGGGCAGAGGTTCGGTCATCTCTATCGACCAGATCGCGTAGAGCGAGGACGTCTCGACATTGTCGGTGAACCCAAAAGGACGCACCCTAAGCAAGCGGCGCTGACTCTACCCAATCGGGCCCACTGACAGCTGCGATTTGGACGACCGTTGTGAGGAGGCTCAAACAAATAAAGTCGGGCCATCCGGGTCGCAGGTAGCATCTTCAAGTGAGATGTCGCCAAAGACCGTTTTCAGTGCTGGCTTTAATCACTGAGGGCGGCTGCGCGCACAAAATAGTCTTCAGCATTCTGTGACGCCCGGTGAGCGTGAAGGAAGTGGTGGGCACGATCATCGCTCAGTTTAAACGCTGGTTTTTACAACTTTGGTTTGGTATCCAGGAGGCACCATGTCTATTCGACCCGTAAAACGGCTCATTGAATCGAAGCCAACCCTCGAAGGTGCGGGCGTGCATCTGCGCCGCGCATTCGGCTTCGGCAACACCAAGGACTTCGACCCGTTCCTCTTGCTGGACGACTTCCGCAATGATGTGCCGGAGGATTATCTGGCGGGTTTCCCATGGCATCCCCATCGCGGGATCGAAACTGTCACGTACGTTCTTGCCGGGAGCGTGGAGCATGGAGACAGCATGGGAAATCGCGGCGCGATCGCAGCCGGCGATGTGCAATGGATGACCGCAGGCAGGGGGATCATTCATCAGGAGATGCCGAAGGGCGATCACGCAGGGCGAATGCATGGGTTCCAGCTTTGGGCCAATCTTCCCGCCACGCTGAAAATGACCGCACCGCGCTACCAGGAAGTGAAGGCGCTCGATATCCCCGAGATCATGGACGATGACGGCACTCATGTACGGGTGGTCTGCGGAGAGTTCTGGGGAAAGACCGGCCCGGTGGATGGCATCGCCGCCGAACCGATCTACCTCGACGTCTCGGTGTCGCCGGGCAAAAGAAAGATGCTGCCGGTGGAAACGAGCCGCCACGCGTTCGCTTACGTTTTTGCGGGATCTGGAAAATTCTGCAATGCGTCCGGTCCGCTCGCGGTCCCCACGGAAGCTGTGAAATGGCTGGACACCGCGCCTCCCGTGGAGGCCGACAACCGCTCGCTCATAGTCTTTGATCGGGGCGACGAGGTCACGGTGCAAGCGGGCGACGACGGGATACGGTTCCTGCTGGTCTCAGGAAAACCTCTTGGGGAGCCAGTGGCCTGGTATGGCCCGATCGTCATGAACACTCAGGAACAGCTAAGGCAGGCGTTTGCGGAACTCCAGGAGGGAACGTTCCTGAAACAGCCGTGATTTCCTCGGTTCCAATCCGAGAATCTAGGAGAAAGAGTCTCACAAGATCCGGACGTTCGAACTATTTGGACGCAGAGGCTCCCGCTAGCGCCCGGCCCGCGGACGGAGGTTCGGTCATCTCCATCGCCCAAATCGCGGCTGGACGCATGTACATCGAGGCGCGGAAATTGCCGTCGATCTCGTAAGCTTCGGGCGACCGGAACCAGTATCCCTTGGTCTCGTAGATGACGTGATACACGCCCCAAGCCGTGCGGTATCCCTCGTCTTTAAGTCCGTCAGCCAACATAAGGGCAGCAACGCTGAACGTGGTGCCGGTCCAGACTTCCTGCACCTGTTCGTTGGTCTTGATGATCGTGCCGTTGGCGGCGATGCCGTTGACTGCGCCCATTTCACCCTTCGCGAACTTCATCACGTTGAAGTCGAAAATCTTCTTCATCGCCTTGCGCTGCATGTCCATCGGGACGAGATCGCCCAAGCCGGTCATGTGGGCGTACCACTGTCCTGCGAGTTGGTCGGCTTGGATGTTGTCGCGGTATTCACTTCCGGTGTCGTAGCGGAAATATTCTCCATTCCAGAGCTTCTCGATGTAGCTGGCCTGACTTTTTGCAAACAAATCGTGATACTTCGCCTGCGCGGTTGGGTCGTGCAAGATCTTCGCGATTTCCTCGGCGGCGCGCAAAGCTGCGAGCCAGAGTCCGCCACAGTAGGCGCTTTCGCCGCGAACCACCCAGACGTCGTATGTCTGGTCAGGGAAGCCGTCGTTTTCCGGGATGCCATCCCCGTTGCGGTCGTACTTGCGGAGATAGTCGAGCGCGAGTTGCACCGAGGGCCATGTGTCGC
The DNA here is from genome assembly GCA_035260505.1 of Terriglobales bacterium. Classification (GTDB taxonomy): domain Bacteria; phylum Acidobacteriota; class Terriglobia; order Terriglobales; family Acidobacteriaceae; genus Acidiflorens. The sequence goes on along the minus strand of DATFVD010000217.1, from coordinate 929 downwards.
GCAGGAATTGGGTGTCGGTGCGACCGCTGAAAACGTAGTCGCGATAGACCATCAATACAAACTTTGTGTTCAGGTCTTTCCAGTCGTCGGTGTTCTGCCAACTGAACTGGTTGACTTTGAAAAACGGATCCTCTTCGGGCGCGCCTAGGTCGTGGGGTACCGCTCCCTTGCTTTTGCGGGTACGAAACGTGGGCTTCTTGTCCTGCTCCGACTTCCAAATCCAGAGTAACTTTTCGGGCTCATTGCGCAGGACGGTTTCAGCAAAGGTGCGCATCTCCTGCTTGTCCAAGTCGGGCCAGAATTTAACCAGCGGCATGGAACCGTAGAAACGAACGTCGAGCGTGGAATAGTACGGATAGTCGTAGCACTCCATAAACGAGAACATGGGCGGAGATTTGGGATCGGCTCCGACGGGGCGTCCCCAGAATGATCCGCCGTCAGCCAGGGTGTAGAGCTCGTTGAAGAGTTCGGCGCGATACCATTCCGGCTTGCTGGTGTCGTTGATATAGGGAGCCTGCCAGGCATCGATGGCATCGCTCCATTCGGCGGCATGCGTCAGGCCTTCAGCGGCGACCTTCAGAGCATTTTTTCCTGACGTTCCAAAAAAGTCGGTGTAGTGCCGATACCATTTGCGCCCGGTGCCAAACTCCATCAGCGGGAGATCCCAGGAGATGACCATAGGCACGACGCGCTTCTCGCCGGGCTTCAAAGTGAAGCGCACCGCGATTGCACCGGCAAGAGTCTCGCCGCTACTGATCCACTTGAAGTCGCTATTCGCAAGGCGTCCATCCTTCGAGAAAGGAGTCCAGACCTCGTCCCCGCCGCCTTCGGGAATGAAGGTGTTCTGATAAGTAATTTCCACGCCCGGAGATTCGAGGGACGAAATGGCAAACTGCCCATCCCAGTCGTCCTGGACATCGCCGGGACGA
>DATFVD010000216.1:0-8691 GCA_035260505.1 Terriglobales bacterium | reverse complement strand
TGCTGAATGCTACTCGATCTGCACCAGTCCGCTGGCGGGCTCGGACGCCGGTGGCGGCTGCTGCGGCGCGCGCCACGCATCCAGTACCGATACCTGGTGCACACACGATACCGTGCAATGCGGCGCGCACGGCTTCTCCGTGTGGAACTCGCGGCGTATGTCGGCAATCGTGTATTTCTCCAGCGGAATGCCGGGATAGCCGCGTTGCTGTGAGCAGTAGTGCACCAGCCCGTCCTCGCAGATATATAAGTAGCGGGCTCCGGCGCGACAGCGCCACTGATTCGGGCGCCCCAGCGCGATGTTGTCCTGAAACGCGTTCACGCGCGTGAAGCTGCGTTTCTCCAGTCCCTTCATCTCGTGGTATACGCGCCGTTCTTCGTCGTTCAAGGGCTGCACCTGCCCTGAACCGTCGTGAATGATTCCGATGGTCGAGCTGAAACCCAGCTCCAGCGCGCGCTTGCCGATAGTCAGCGCATCCTGCGGATGGCTCACCCCGCTGCCCACCACCGAATTGATATTCACGTGAAAATCCGCGTGCTCCGCCAGCAGTTGCAGCTTGCGGTCCAGCACTTTCAAACTCTTCTTGGAAACTTCGTCGGGATTCACGTTATCAATCGAAATCTGCAGCCACTCCAGGCCGGCGCGGTTGAGCCGCTGGATGCGGTCCGCGGTCAGCAGATAACCGTTCGTGATCAGCCCCGACACAATCCGGCGTTTCCGCATGTGGTGAATAATGTCATCCAGTTGCGGATGCAGCAGCGGTTCGCCGCCGCTGATTGTGATCACCGAAGTGCCGAGATCGCCCAGTTGATCCACCCGCCGCAACATCTGCTCGGCCGGCACGGGCTTTGAGAAATCGTCAAACTCGTTACAGTATGTGCAGGCCAGATTGCAGCGCCGGATCGGGATCAGATGCGCCAGCAGAGGATGGTCGGTCGACACCACGGCCTTCAGGATTTGCCACAATCCATGAACGTTCCGTTCCGCCGCCTTGAATCTTCGGCGCAGTGTCATTGCCCTTGTTGTCATCTGGTTGCCCTGCTTCTATTTCACCACAGCTCCTCGCCGAGTGCCCAAGTTGCCGCAGTATTCGGCGAAAAAGCAGGGTCGAATGGCAATTCAGCCAACCCGCTCATCAATCGGGTTGTCCAACTCTTTCGTGTCCCGCCGCGCCCAGCGCCGAGACTGCCCGCTCCAGGCTCTCGCGCTTGATCAGCACGTAATCCCTCTCAAACGTCGAAATCGCGAAGATCGGAATCTGCGCGTCCGCCAGCGGTTGCAGAAACGACGCCAGCACTCCGGTCATTGAAAACGGAAAGGGCCCCTCGAGTTTCAGCGCGATCCATCCGCGCTCGGCGAGTGCCCCGTCCGGCATTCGATCTTCCTGGCGGACATCTTTCTTGCAGGCGTCTTCGCCGCAGACAATGGAGAGTTCATCGCTCGCGCGTACAACGCAGAGAAATCCGCCCTCCAGCGCCCAGGCCGGAATGCGCGCATCCGGAGCAAGCCGGCACACCGCCAGCCGCTCCATAAGAACGCGGTATTTCAAATTGTGAGGCAATTAAGAAAGGAAGGTTACTACATCACGCTGCAACCTTGCCGATGAAGAGTTGGAGAGCCGGGCGTCATCGCCCGGCCACCACACTGCCCAAGGACGGGCGGTCGCCCTTACTGCATCTCTCCGCCCATCGGAACGTAGCGGAACTTCTTCCCGTCGAAGAATAAAGCGGAGCTTTCGTTAAATTCGCCCATTTCCTCAATGTATACCGCTTCGATGGTTTTCTTTCTCATCTTCATTTTTCGAACCGAGAGCGTCCGATAAGGCAAATTCACAATCACGTACTTCGCTTTCGGAGTTGCCGAGCGCCAGCCATCCGGCCCCGAGCCATGAATAATCAACACGGCCAGCCCCCGCCGAGCCGGATCGGGCTCTTTGAACGTGGTCGTCACCTTGGGGTCGCCGTAGCCATAAAAGTCGTAGTAGGGGTCGATCACCTTGTAGTCGTGCTGCGCTTCATCCAGCATCGGATTCTTGCAGCGCGCCGCCATCACTATGTCTTCCACCCCGTCGCCGTCCAGATCACCGAACACAGCTGCGAGTTCTGGCAGCATTGTGAACTCCTTGCCAAACTGCTGCTGGACAAATTCGTTATCCACTTTGCGAGCCGTCACCGTCGCCTGCCCGAAAGCCGGAATCAACATCGCGAGACTGAACGCCAGGAGTAAAGATACTTTTCGCATGGGTCTACTCTAGTCTTCCGCCGTCACCATCGGCAGGTAACGAAAGTCACCTGCCAGCTTTGATTTGGGCGAGCAAAGAGCTTGAACCACAGGGAGCACAGGGGTTCACAGAGGAGCACAGAAAGAGGCTTTCCCCTGTGTTTCTCTGTGTCCTCTGTGGTTAAGAATTTGAAGTTTTAGCCGGGCGAACTGAAACTACGAATTCCCCTTGAAATGCTCCCACCCCCCGGCCTTGAGCGGCCGCCGCTTACCATCCGCCCTAATCAACCGCATCCCCGCGGATTTTGTGATTCGTCCAATCCTCGTGACTCGAACTCCCGCCACCACCGCGGGAACCGTCGCTGCGGACGTAAACAGCAGTTCGTAGTCGTCGCCACCGTGCAATGCCAACGCGAGCCCGACTCGCTCTTTTCCCACTGCAATCTGCGCCCGGGGGATCGCCTCCGCCTCAATCTCCGCGCCCACATGGCTTTCCTGGCAGATATGCTCCAGGTCGGTGGAAAGCCCGTCACTCAAATCAATCATGGCCGAAGCCACTCCGCGCCGGCGCAGCCACTGGCCTGCTGCTATTCGCGGCACCGGACAAAAGCGTCGCAAATACTTTGTACCAGCCGGCTTGGATTCCGCCAGCTGCGCCAGCGCTGCCGCTGACCCACCCAGCTCTCCGGTCACATAAATCTGATCACCGGCTTTTGCCCCAGACCGCAGCACCGCCTTTCCCTTTGGCACCGAGCCCACTACCACGATGTCCGCTTGAATCCCGCCACCGCTTGCCGACTGTGCCGTGTCGCCGCCAGCCAGCGCAACCTTGAATTCTTTCGCCAGGTCCAGCAGTCCTTTCAGGAAGCCGTCCACCCACTTCTGCGAAACGTCGCTCGCGAGGGCCAGCGATAAAAATGCCGCCCACGGCTCTCCTCCCATAGCAGCAATATCGCTCAGGCCGCGCGTCAGACAGCGCCGTCCCACAAACTCTGGAGAGTGCCAGTCTCGCCGAAAATGCACCTTCTCGATGGTGAAATCGGTCGTCACCAGCAACTCGTGTCCAGCAGGAACGCGCAGCACCGCGCAGTCGTCCCCGATGCCCGTCACCACCGACTTCCCAGCGCCAGCGGAGCGGCGAATCTGCTTAATCAACTTCTTTTCGCTAAGCGGCATGCCGGTCACTATACCGTGCCCGCGAGTCGTAAGCGGCCAGCCTGGCAGTCGCGGGTAACAGGTAACTGACCCCTTACCGCAGTAATTCGTCCGGTTGGACACCGCTAATTACCCTGCCTTGGTAACCCTCGAAAGGGCGTAGTGAGGTTGACATGGAGAATTGGGTTTGCTACCTTTTAACTCACCATTCACAGTTGTTGCGCTGTACCAAGTACTGCAACATGAATCAGTTGCAGGGAAATTAGAAAGCTTGCCTAGGTTCCTTGGTTTTGGAAAGAGCCGGCCTGTTCAGATGCGGCTGGTGGAATCAGGCTTCCGAGCCCGAGCATGACAGTTCCGCTCCGGCAGGATTCCGTAGGGAAAAATTAAAAATCTTTAGTCGGAAGTAGAATATTGCGTAAACGCTTCTACATATTCTTCGTAGCTCGCGACGAAGCTGGGCAGCTTCGCAAGATCTCCATTCCCATCCAGTATCTCTACGTCATTCTGGCCGGAGCGGCGATCGGTGTTCTCTGCCTCACTGGAATTGCCAGCTCTTATACCCGGATGCTGCAGAAGGTCGCCCACTATAACCAGCTCCGTACTGAGCAAGCCCAGCTCAAGGACCGTTATTCGCGTCTGGAGCAGGTTGCCAAGGAACGTGACATTCAAGTAGCTTCACTGGGTTCATTAGCCAGCGAGGTTTCCGCGCTGTACGGCCTCAAGTCGGACCCGGCTATGGTTGCCGCCTCCTCGACCGAGCAGATCCAGGAAGCGCAGGTGAACTCTTCGCTCGACCAGCTTTACACGCTCAAGCACACCGCACTGAGTGGCGCTGCCAGCGTCGGCATCTCACTCGGCCTTACCAGGAACTCAACCACTGCTGATTGGGTGCGCGCCAATTCGGCTCCGAACCTGTGGCCGGTCGAAGGCCAGATCACCGGCTCCTTTGGCGAGCGCATCGATCCGTTTAACGGAGAAGGCGCCTTCCACTCCGGTGTAGATATCTCTGCCATCGTCGGCTCACCCGTGATCGCTCCTGCCGACGGCGCCATTACCTTCGCCGACTTCATGGGCGGCTACGGACGCGCCGTCATGGTTGACCACGGACACGGCATCACCACCCGCTACGGCCATCTTTCAAGCTTCGCCGTCACCGCCGGACAATACATCCACCGCGGCGACACCATCGGCTACGTCGGCCTCAGCGGACGCTCTACAGGGCCGCATCTCCACTACGAAGTCCGCATCAATGATGCGCCAGTGAATCCTTACAAGTATCTGCGGCTGACCGTGGCACACGTCGGCGGGTTTGCGGCGGGCTCGTAATCTCCAAAATCTTTTCAGGAATGTGTGGCGCGGACACTCTTGTCCGCGTGAACCCTTGCTCGGCTGAGCGGATGCTTAGGGAGACTGCTGGATATCATTCCCTGAAACCGCGAACCCTGCCTCCTACCCCTTCGCCTTCTTAATTTCCTCGATCAGCGGCGGCACGATGTCGAACAAATTCCCCACCACGGCATAGTCCGCAATCTCAAAAATCGGCGCCTCGGAATCTTTGTTGATCGCCACGACGCTCCGCGCACCCTTCATACCAACAATATGCTGGATCGCTCCCGAGATTCCCAGCGCCAGATACAGCTTCGGAGCGACTGTCTGCCCCGACGATCCGATCTGCCGGTCCATCGGCAGCCATCCGTTATCGCAGATCGGACGCGACGCCGCGAGCTCACCGCCCAGCGCATCCGCCAGCTGCTTCGCCAGGTCGATATTCTTCTGCTCCTTGATACCGCGCCCCACCGACACAATAATTTCAGCCTGCGTGAGATCCACCGCCTGCTTCGCTTCCTTGAAAACTTCCTGCGGCTTGTTCCTTACCACGCTGTCCGGAACATCGACCGTTACCGTCTCAACCGGCGCGGCCGCAGTACCGGCTTCAACCTTATCCGCTCGAAAAGACCCATTCTGAAAGGTCACGAAGCAGGGCCCCGAGCCCGCAAAGCTCACGTCGGCGACAAACTTTCCCTGAAACATTTGCCGCGTAAACAGCAGCTTTCCGCCTTCATACCTGTAGCCGATCGCGTCGGTGATGGCAGTCGTTTGCAGGGCAGTCGCCAGTTTCGGCACGAAATCCCGAACCTGGTAGGTGTGCGGCATCAACACGACAGTCGCCGGATGCTTTCCTAAAAATTCCTGCAACGCATGCGCAAAGGCGTCGGGAGTATAGGGTTCGAGCCTGGCCGACTCGACGTCATACACTTTCGCGACCTTCTTCGCCGCTACCTCGCTGGCGATCGCGGCCACGCCTGCACCGACGACAGCGGCTTCCAGAGTCCATCCAGTGTGAGCCGCGATTGCCTGACCGGCGGCAATCGTCTCCCACGAGACGCGGTTCAGTTTTCCTGCGCGCTGTTCAACGATCACCAGAATTGTGTCAGCCATAGGGTCAGTTCCCAGTTCCCAGTTCTCAGAAACAGCCCAAGTTCTTTAACTGAGAACTGAGAACCGGGAACTGAGAACTGCTTTCAAATTACCCGCAGTTCATTCTTCAGCTTTTCCACGAGCTTCTTCGCCACTTCCGCCGGAGGCCCTTCCAGAAACTCCGTGTTCTTCGACCTTTGCGGTATATGCAGCTTCTCGATCTTCTGCAAATTTGACCCGACTGCCGACTGCACCTCGGCCATTGTCACCTTGCGCATAGGTTTCGTCTTCGCCTGTTTGATTCCGATCAGTGTCGCATAGCGAAGCTTGTTAATCCCTGACTGGATCGTCAGCACCGCCGGCAATGGCATGTCTACAAACTGAAAGAATCCAGCTTCCAGCTCCCGCTTCACGCGGATGCCGCCGTCAGTCTTTTCGATCTGCATGATGATGGTCGCGTGCGGCAATCCAAGAATTTCCGCCAGAATCACGCCCGTCTGCGCGTATCCGTAATCATCCGACTGCAAACCGGTGAAGATCAGGTCAAATTTTTCGTCCTTGCCCTGATCGATAACGATGGCCGCCGCGATGGCCCGCGCCGTGTTGTACGCATCGAGCCCGACAAAAGCATCGTCTTCGAGATGGATCGCGCGGTCCGCGCCTTTTGCCAGCGCCTCGCGCAATACCTGCAAAGCCCGCGCCGGGCCCGCCGTGATGACCACCACTTCGCCGCTATGCTTTTCCTTCTGCCGCAGCGCTTCTTCGAGCGCAAATGCATCTGGCTCATTCACTTCGTAGGAAACATCGTCGCGGATCCACGTCCCCGCGTCATTCAGCTTCAGCGGAGCGTCTTTCTGCGGCACCTGCTTCATGCAAACCAAAATTTTCACGGATCAACTCCCCATCGCTTGCAGCAGCCAGCGCCACAGGCCAAACTGGAAAGTATAAATATAAATGAGATGGAGTTAACGAGCGGCTCGGCCTTCGGATTTGGCTATGTTGCGACGCAAAGTATCGCGGAGATTCCTCAACGTCATGGGTGACAGGCCCGGGCTGGCTCTCGCCGCCCTTCGTGCCACCCGCTACGAACAATCGCTCAGTTCTTCATTGCCAGTGCTGCGGCGGCGGGTCACTTGTTTTATCTCCCTCTCGGCTGTCGACCCGTGCTCGATCTCCCTCTCGGCCCTGTCGATTCCGCCGAGAGTCTTCAGGCTTCTCGTCGTAACGGGATGAGGTGTCTTCGCCCTTACTTTCGGAATTCAACGGCTGCATGGAAACAACCTGATACGGGCGCACCTTCCTGTCACCGTCAACCGCTCTCAGATACAGGCGGTCCTTCTTGATTTTGTATTCACCTTCATGGCCGACGGGCAGAAGCACTGCATGCTTCGTATCCAGAGGACGTATGTGGTATTCCATTTCGTCGGTCCGGAAAAGGTATTGGGGACATAACTGCTCATGCGAGTTGACGTGCTGCACCCCCACGGATCCGAACACGCTGCCCAAGCCCGAGAGGCCCCGTTCCTTGGCGCCACAGGGAACCGATTGCATGCTCTCCACCATGCCTCTTGGGGAGTGTTTCTTCTTGTCCTTGCTCTCCGCGATCGAAGAAACCGCGAGTGCCAGTGACACCGTATAGATGAGTGATGTCTTGATGTTCATGGAACCTCCCTTGAGATCATGGCCTGCTGAGATCATGGCCTGCAAAAAGAGACGAACCGCAAAATACACTTAGAGGCCGGTCGCCCGGCCTCTAATTCTTCGCCACGGTTCGCTACTGGTTCGGGCTGGGTTTCCCCTTCGGCGGGGAAGTCTTCCCAGTCGTGCTGCTGCCTTGCATTACCCAGTTCGAGCTCATGACCGCTTGCGGATTCTCCGACAACTGTTGCGTCATTGCGGGATGAGCTTTCAAATATTGCCCGAGCTCTGGATGGTTTGCCAGATACTCCTTGTTGTTGGCCAACGAAGGGTCCTTGGACAGCTGTTCCGCAACGGCTGAATGTCCGCCAAGGAATTGGCCAAAGCTGGTCAGCTCCCCACGGCCCGCGGGATCACCCATACGGTTCCGATCCCCGCGGTCGCCGGTGCGGATTCCACGGTCACGATCGCGATCGTGCTCGTGCCGATCGTAGCGGTTTTCCTGCCGCATGAAGGCGTTCGGGTTCTCCTTGAACTCCTCGCTGACTTCCGGATGTTTCTGCAGATACTCCTGCAAGGCGGGATGGCTCTCTACAAACTCCCGGTTATTAATTAGCGAGGGATTCTTACGGATTTGTTCCGCGATCTCCGGATGCCCGTCCATGAACCGGTCCATACTTGCCAGTTCTCTGCGCGTTGTGTCGCCATCTCTGCGGCCGTGGTCACGATCCTCGTCGCCCTCGTGCCGTTCATAGCGATTTTCCTGCCGCATGAAGGCGTTCGGGTCCTCTTTGAACTCCTCGCGAACTTCGGGATGGTTCTGCAAGTACTCCTGCAGCGCCGGGTGGTTCTCCATGAATTCCCGGTTATTGATTAGCGAAGGATTGTTCCGGAGCTGCTCCGCGATCTCCGGATGGCTATCCATGAACCGGTCCATACTTGCCAGTTCTCTGCGCGTCGTGTCGCCGTCTCTGCGGCCGTGGTCACGATCCTCGTCGCCTTCGTGCCGTTCGTAGCGATTTTCCCGCCTCATAAAGGCATTCGGGTTCTCTTGGAACTCTTCGCGGACTCCAGGATGGTTCTGCAGAAACTCCTGCAGTTCCGGATGCTTTTCGATGAAGTCCTGGTTATTGATCAGCGAAGGATCCTTGCGGAGCTGCTCGGCAACTTCAGGATGGCCGTCCAGGAACTGGTCCATTTCTGCCACCTGTCGGCGGGTCGTGTCGTTGTCACCCTCATACTGAGGCGGCATGGTCT
>DATFVD010000215.1:0-6377 GCA_035260505.1 Terriglobales bacterium | reverse complement strand
TTCTTCTCCACCTCAGCCGCATGTTCCAGCGCCTGTTCCACGCTTCCGAAGCGCTGAATCAGGTCCACCGACCCCTTGTCGCCGATCCCGGGGGCGCCCGGAATGTTGTCCACCGAGTCGCCACGCAGCGCCATCACGTCCACGACTTTTGATGGCGGCACTCCGAGGATTTCCTCCACCTTCGCCGCATCGCAAATCAGGTTATCCTTCGGCGGATTCAGAACACAGACCCTGTCGTTCACCAACTGCAGCATGTCTTTGTCGCTGGATACCACGAAGACCGAATACGATTCCGCCGCCGCCTTTCGTGCCAGCGTTCCAATCACATCGTCGGCTTCGTAACCTTCCAGCTGTAAAATTGGGATGCGATATCCCTCCAGCGCCCGCCGAATATACGGGATCTGCTGCACCAGGTCCCCAGGCATCTCGGTACGATTCGCCTTGTAGCCGCCATATTGCGATTCTTTGAACGTCTGCGTCTTGATATCGAACTTGCGGATCGTCGTGATCGCTTCCGCCTGCTGATTCCGAATCGTCGGCGCGCCCACATCAAACACCGCCGCCAGATATTCGGGTGAGAAATCGTCTCGCAGCTTCCGCAGCATATTCACGAAAACAAAGGTCGCCGCTGTCGGAACCCCCGTCTTCGTCGACATGGGCCGCTGCCGCGCCATCGCGTGATAGGCGCGAAAAATGAACGACATCGTATCGATCAGGAAAATCCGGCCCTTATCATGAGCAGAAGCGGGCAGCGGCCCAGGCGCGGCACTCACTGGCGTCGGCGATTTCTTCTTGGGAGGCAACCGGCCAAGTTTAACAGTTGGGAGTTCTTCACCACAGAGGCCCACAGGAATACCGGCAACTTCTTCTTCAATCCGAACACACGGCGATCTCCAATGCGCTTTTGCCCTCGTGTTCCCCTGTGCTCTCTGTGGTAAAGACTCTGGGCAAGCGCGTATCATATGGAGTCTTCGGCTCTCGCCCCGCTGAGTGCTGAATGCTGAGTGCTGAGTGCTGAATGCTGAATGCTGAATGCTGCCCTTCAAGCTTGTCTACAGCGACGACTACTACCTGCCCATCGGCTCCCACGTTTTTCCCGCCGAAAAATACAAGCGCATTCATGACCGGCTGCTCGCGTCAGGAATTGCCGAGCCATCCGATTTTGTCACTCCTCATCCGGCGACCGACCAAGACGTCCTGCTCGTGCACACTCCGCAGTACCTCGAGAAATTGAAGACTGGCACGCTCAGCGCGCGCGAGCAGATGGAACTCGAAGTCCCTTTTTCTCCCGCGTTGGTCAAGGCTTTCTGGCTAGCTGCAGGTGGCTCCATCCTAGCCGCGGATTATGCGCTCAGCGACGGAATAGCCGTCAGCATTGGCGGAGGATTTCATCACGCGTTCCCCGATCACGGCGAGGGCTTCTGCATGATCCACGATGTGGCCATCGCCATCCGCCGCATGCAGCGTGACAGGAAGATCCGCTATGCAATGACCGTGGATTGCGACGTGCATCAAGGCAATGGCACTGCGGCGATCTTTGCCGGTACACATACAGCCACCGAGCCGCTGCCGTCCATGCCCACATCCACGCTGACCCCTGCTAACACAAAAATCCGCGGCAGTCACACGGGAGACGTCTTCACCATCTCGCTTCACCAGGAAAATAACTACCCGGCGTGGAAACCTCCCTCTTCGATCGATATCAATCTTCCCGACGAAACTGGCGACGACGACTATCTTGCGTGGCTCGACAACGCTCTAAGCTCCGGCCTTCGCCAGTTTGATCCGGAGCTGCTCTGCTACATCGCCGGAGCCGACCCCTATCGCGAAGACCAGCTCGGTGGCCTGTCGCTCACCATTGATGGATTGAAGAAGCGCGACGAACTCGTCTTCCGCGTCGCCAAAGCTCGCGGCATCCCCGTAATGGTCACGCTCGCCGGCGGCTACGCGCGGAATGTGGAAGATACGGTTTCCATTCATTGCAACACGGTCATCGCCGCGAAGGAAATATTCGAACAGTAGTGGTCTGAGCATCCGCAACCGGCCGCCTAAATGATCAAGCTTAGGGGGCCGAACCTGAAGGCTGACCTGAGAGGCTCCCGGCCTGCGCGTGTCTTCCCGCCTGTTAAAATAGTGCTGGTCCCGAATGTTCGAGAATCTCCAGGAAAAACTCCAGCGCGCCTTCAAATCCCTTCGCGGACAAGCCGTCCTCACGGAAGAGAACATCGCCGAGGCGATGAAACAAATTCGTCTGGCGCTGCTTGAAGCCGACGTCAACTTCAAAGTCGTCAAAGATCTTATCGACCGCATCCAGGCAAAGGCTGTGGGCCAGGAAGTGTTGACCGCGCTCTCGCCGGGCGAGCAAGTCATCAAGATCGTCCGCGACGAACTGGTCGAAACTCTCGGCAAAGACACGGCTAAATTAAAGTTCGCCTCGCAACCACCGACTGTCGTCCTGATGGCTGGGCTGCAGGGGTCCGGCAAGACCACGACGTCCGGCAAGCTCGCCAACTGGCTGAAAACCGGCGGACACCGCCCCCTTCTCGTCTCGGTCGACGTCTACCGTCCTGCCGCGCGCGAGCAACTCAGAGTCGTCGCAGCGGCGATCAAGGCCAACCTCTACGAAGGCGAGGTCGGCGACGCGAATACGGCGACCGTCGAGCGTCTCGCCAAAGAGGCGCGCCGCGAAGCGATTAACTCTGGCTGCGATGTGCTCATCGTCGATACTGCGGGCCGTCTCCATATCGACGACCAACTCATGGACGAGATGCAGTCGCTTAAGCGCCTGCTCAATCCGCAGGAAATCTTATTTGTCGCTGACGCGATGACAGGACAGGACGCCGTCAAATCGGCCGACGAATTCCACAAGAAGCTCACACTCACCGGCGTCATCCTCACCAAAATGGACGGCGATGCTCGCGGCGGCGCGGCGCTCTCCATCCGCCAGGTCACCGGCCAGCCGATCAAGTTCATCGGCGTTGGCGAAAAATATGACGCGCTCGAGCCCTTCCACCCCGACCGCATCGTCTCTCGAATTCTCGGCATGGGCGACATCCTCTCTCTCATCGAAAGAGCCGAGTCGCAAATCGACAAGAAAAAAGCCCAGGACCTTGCCACCAAAGCCCTTAGCGGCGACGGCTTTTCGCTCGAAGATTTCCGCGATCAGTTACGGCAGGTGCGAAAAATGGGGTCGCTGCAAAGCCTTATCGGCATGCTGCCTAGTGTTGGTGCGTTTTCCGGCCTGCAAAAAGCCGCGGACAAGGTTGACGAAAAGCAGATCAATCGCGTCGAGGCCATTATCAATTCCATGACCGGATACGAACGCAACCATCACGAAGCCATCAACGGCAGCCGCCGCAAACGGATTGCCCGCGGTTCTGGAACCAGCGTGCAGGAAGTCAACAACCTGCTCCGCCAGTACGCTCAGATGAGAAAAATGTTCAAGCAGATGGGTAAACCAAGCTTTGCGCGAAGAATGGCGGGGATGAAGTTTCCCGGAATGTAGAAGGGGAGCCGAAGACGGCTCCCCTGTTTTGCATGCTGAAATCTATTCAGTCGTAAATATTGAGACTGCGGTGAACTACTCTTTCTTTTCCCTACCCTCAGCCTCGTCAGCGGCGCTATCCTTCTGCGCCTGTGCTTGGGCATCGGCATCTTCCATTGCCTTGCGGTTTTCCTCGGCTCGTTTGGCTCGGACTTCGGCGCGCTTCTGACGCTTCTCATCCAGCACCTGTTCGCTACCGAGCAATTCGATGAACGCCTTTTCGGCGCCGTCGCCCTTCCGCCACGCAGTGCGAACGATCCGCAAATACCCGCCTTGGCGGTCACCAAAGCGTGGAGCCACGGTATCGAAAAGTTTGCGGACGGCTTCGTCCGTCATCAGATAAGCCGCTGCCCGCCGCCGCGCCGCCAGATCACCCTTTTTCCCAAGTGTGATCATCTTCTCGACCTGCGGACGCACTGCCTTCGCCTTGATCACGGTCGTCTCAATCCGTTCTTCCATGATGATCGAAGTGACCATGTTGCGCAGCATTGCGCGCCGATGCGAAGTGGTCCGCCCTAATTTGTATCCTGCAACTTTGTGACGCATGGGTCCCTCTTAGTTTGCTGCCTCTTGTTTTGGTGGAGCGACGGGCGCCCTCGCCCGTCACCCCATCACAGATCGTTATTCCTAATTCTTACAGATCATTGTCGCCGTATGCCGAAGCGGGCAGCACCTGGTTCGAGGTCGGTCCAGGCACGGCGTTTCCGTGCTCGTCGATCTTCATACCCAGGCTCAGGCCCATCGAGGAGAGTATCTCCTTGATTTCGTTCAGCGACTTCCGCCCGAAATTCTTCGTCTTCAGCATTTCGGCTTCGGTCTTCTGCACCAGTTCGCCGATCGACTGAATGTTCGCGTTCTTGAGGCAGTTATAACTGCGTACCGAAAGTTCGAGTTCCTCGACCGAACGGTTGAGGTTCTCATTCTTGATCTCTGGCCTGCGCTCTTCGCTCGCCGACGCGGTTTCGATCTCTTCTTCGAAATTGATGAAGATATTCATGTGATCCTTCACCAGTTTCGCCGACAGTCCAAGGGCATCGCCGGGAGTGATCGAACCGTTTGTCCAGACCTCCACCGTCAGCTTGTCGTAATCGGTGATCTGCCCCAAACGCGCTGGTTCGACGGTGTAGTTGCACTTGCGCACCGGCGTGTGCACGGAATCGATGGGAATGAATCCGATACCCAGATCGTCTTCGAAATTCCTGTCCGCGGAAACGTAACCGCGTCCGCGCTTCAGGCGCATTTCCATTTCGAGCTTGCCGCCCTCGCTTACTGTCGCAATGTAGATGTCCTTATCGAGCACTTCCACATCGCCGTCGGCCTCGATCGAGCCGCTCGTAACCACGCCCGGCTGATCGGCGCGCAGGTAAATCGCCTTTGGACCATCTCCAGCAAGTTTGAACGGAACCTGTTTCAAGTTGAGGATGATGTCGGTGGCGTCTTCGACGACGCCTGGTATCGACTGGAACTCATGCAGCACGCCTTCGATCTTCACCGCGGTAACGGCCGCGCCTTCGATCGAACTCAGCATCACGCGCCGCAGCGCGTTGCCGATGGTGGTGCCGAATCCGCGCTCAAATGGCTGCGCCCAGAACATCCCGTATTTGTCAGTAAGCGAACCGGTATCACTCGCCAGCCGTTTTGGTTTTTGAAAACCTCTCCAAAGCATTATGTGTTTCTCCTCTCGGCCATGTGGCTCGGTCCTGCTCGCTGAGCGGCCCGGCTCAGGTCACAGCAGGAAAGGCTGATCTGGCACGAATGGTAGGCCAAAAAATCAGTCGTTGCTCGTTAGTCGTTGGTCGTTCGCCACCCGCTGGTTTTGTCAACGACTGTCGACCAACGACTATCGACGTTACTTGCTGTACAACTCCACTATCAGCTGCTCGTTCACGGGCAACTGGATGTCTTCGCGTCTCGGCAGCGCAATCACGCGCCCCTTGTAGTTCTCGCGATCGATCTCCAACCACACCGGCGCCGGCTGATGACTGGCAAAATCCCTTGCGATTTCGAGAATCGGAACCTTGCGGCTGCTTTCCCGAATCTGAATTTCTTCTCCTACGGTGACCTCATACGAAGGAATGTTTACCTTCTTACCGTTCACCTGTACGTGCCCGTGACGTACCAACTGGCGCGCCTGGCGGCGGGAAATGCCGAAACCGAGCCGGTAGACAACGTTGTCCAAGCGCCGCTCGAGAGACTCGAGCAGCTTCGCACCCGTCACACCTTTGGATTTGACCGCGTTCTCGAAGTAATTCCGGAACTGGCCTTCCTGGGTGAAGTAGATGCGTTTGGCTTTCTGTTTTTCGCGCAACTGCAGACCGTAGCCTACAACCTTGGTCTTCTTGTCTTTCCCGTGTTGTCCGGGAGCGAAGTTGCGTTTTTCAATAGGACACTTGTCGCTGAAGCACTTGGTGCCTTTCAAGAAGAGCTTGATGCCTTCCCGGCGACAAAGACGACACACTGCATCGGTATAACGAGCCAAGTTGTTCTCCTTAGTTAGATGACCGGTTTACAGGTTTGGCTTCACCCTTCATCCCGGACAAAAATCAGTTCCCAGTTCCCAGTTCTCAGAAAAAACCCTCGTTCAGCGGTTCGTAGCTCTTACTGAGAACCGAGAACTGGGAACTGAGAACTGTCTTTCTACACTCTGCGCCGTTTCGGCGGCCTACAGCCGTTATGCGGAATCGGCGTCGTATCCTTAATGGACCGCACTTCGATCCCCGCTGAGGCCAGAGCGCGCACTGCCGACTCCCGCCCCGATCCCGGACCGCTTACTCGCACATCCACCGTGCGCACCCCGTGATCGCGCGCCATGCTGGCGGCGTTCGACGCAGCC
>DATFVD010000214.1:0-7469 GCA_035260505.1 Terriglobales bacterium | reverse complement strand
GCCCGCGTGCATACGACTTTCGGGCAGACTGGGACGGCGACGGGCAGGCTGTCTTCGACGAATCCGAACCTGCAGAACATTCCGATTCGCACGGAACTCGGACGAGAGATTCGGGCGGCGTTTATCGCTGAACCAGGGCACCTACTGCTGGCGGCGGATTATTCTCAGATCGAACTGCGGCTGCTGGCGCATTTTTCAAAAGACAAGCTGCTGGTGGAAGCGTTTCGGCGCGGGGATGATATTCACACGCTGACCGCGTCACAGGTGTTTGGCGTGCCGCCGCTGATGGTTACCCCGGATCACCGGCGGCAGGCGAAGGTAGTGAACTTCGGGATTGTCTACGGTTTATCGCCGTTTGGACTTTCCCAGAATTTGGGTATCGAGCCGAGTGAGGCGAGAAAGTTCATCGATGCGTATTTTGAAAAATACGCGGGAGTACGGGCGTTCATTGACGCAACCCTCGAGCAGACGCGGCGGGATCAGAAAGTGAAGACGCTGTTCGGACGCATCCGACCGATTCCCGACATTAACAGCAAGAACGCCACCCAGCGGGGGTTCGCGGAGCGCACGGCGGTGAACACTCCGTTGCAGGGAGCGGCTGCGGATCTGATCAAGCTGGCGATGATCCGGATTGATGAGGAAATTCGCAGGCGCGGGTTAAAGTCACGGATGACTTTGCAGGTGCACGATGAACTAGTGTTCGAGGTCCCGGAGAGCGAAGTGGACGCCATGAAGCCTCTGGTGCGGGAACACATGGAGAAAGCGTATGCACTCGAGGTTCCGCTGCTGGTGGAAATCGGATTGGGACCAAACTGGCGGGATATGGAGTAGTAGAATCCAGCGTTTCCTGTCCAGCGTTTCCGATATACTCAGGGGGAGCGGTCCTCGCAAGCGCCGTTTCGTTGTTGATTCAAATCGACTGTTTCCAGCCGCATGACAAAGTTTTCGATCCTGCGGAGGAAGTCCAATGAGTGCAGCTCGATCGCCGGTGTTACAGGAAACGTCCGAGCGCGTTTTTCCACGGCACCCCATTAGCGTACCCATGGACCTGATCGCATTGCGATCCGGGGTGCCCGAAAATTTACCTGGGCGCTGCACCGACATCAGCGAAGCCGGTGTCGGCGCGGTGGTGGCCGGAGAACTGTCTGCGGGCCAACAGGTGGCGGTCGAACTGCGACTTCCAAACGTCGGCGTGCCGGTTCGCGCGCGTGCGCTGGTGCGTTATCAGTCACGTCTGCGTTGCGGGTTTGAGTTTGTGGAGCAGTCGGTTGAGCAGCGGGAGATGATCCGGTATTGGATTCACCGTTCCGCTCCACAGCCAGTAGCACTCATAGATTTCAAAAAAGAAGCAAAAGTCGAACCTGCAACCGCGGAAGCGCCGATGGCCATCGCGGAACCGCCTGGTGTGCCAAAGCCCAGAATTCGCATTGGGCGCGGCGGATTTTATGCGCTGTTCGCTTGCCTGCTGGCGCTGGCTGGCCTGGGATGGTGGCAGTGGGAGAGGTCGTGGAACGAACTGGAAGCGCGTGGACTGGTCGCCGAGTCGGGGTTGCGAATCTCTCCCGAAACCATGGAGAAGCGGATTGTAACCAAGATGGATCCGGTTTATCCGGAAGCTGCGCGAAAGGCGGGCATGCAAGGATTGGTCGTGCTGGATGCGCAGATTGCGCCGGATGGCAGTGTGAAACGCCTGCGACCGGTCTCCGGACCCGATCTGCTCGCGCGGTCGGCGACGGAGGCCGTCAAGTCGTGGAAATTTGAGCCCTACCTGTCCAGCGGTAAGCCGGTTGAGGTTGAAACCACAATTGCCGTCGAGTTCCGGTTGAATTGACGCGGCGCTACTCGAATTTTTCAGCCTTCTCGAAGAGCGTGCCTCGCTGGTCTTTTGCAGAGACAATGGGTTCGCCGTCGAGTTGCCACGTGATGTCCAAAGCAGGATCATTCCACGCCACTGTGCGCTCGTGCTCGGGCGCGTAAAAATCTGTGGTTTTGTACAGGACATGGGCGGTCTGGGAAACGACTCGGAAACCGTGAGCAAATCCGCGCGGAATCCATAACATGTGTTTGTTGTCGCCGGAAAGTTTGAACGATTCCCATTTTCCGAAGGTGGGAAAGGCGCGGCGGAGGTCGAGCGCGACATCAAGAATCTCGCCGGTGATGGCGCGCACGAGTTTTCCCTGGGGCTGGCGAATCTGGTAGTGCAAGCCGCGAATGACATTCTTTTCGGAATAGGAATGATTGTCCTGTACGAATGGCTCGGGGATGCCGAGTTCGGCAAACGTGCGCTGGTTGTAGCTTTCCAGAAAGAAGCCGCGGTCGTCGCCGAACACACGCGGTTCGAGGAGTAGAAGTCCGGGAAGATTAGTGGCGATTTTTTTCATCGGACGGTTTTCAGCGCTTTTGTTGATGCTGACCAACTGCAGATCCTCGCGTTGCTCGGGATGACAATTCGTGAAGTTGTTTCAAAAAACCCTCAAATCAGAAAACGCGCTCTCGCAGCAATTGCAACAGGTAGGCGCCATATCCATTGTTGCGCATGGGTTGCGCCAGCGCTTCCAGTTGCGCGGCGGTAATGTAGCCGGAGCGATAGGCGATTTCCTCGGGGCAGGCGACCATCAGGCCCTGTCGCTTCTCCAGAGTCTGAATGAATAACGAGGCGTCCATCAGTGCCTCGTGCGTGCCCGTGTCGAGCCATGCCGTGCCTCGGCCCATCACGCAGACGGTAAGTTGATTGCGCTCGAGATACACGCGATTGACGTCTGTGATTTCAAGTTCGCCGCGCTTAGAGGGTTTGAGGTCCGCGGCAATTTCGACGACCTGACGATCGTAAAAATAAAGTCCGGTGACGGCGTAACGGGATTTTGGCTGCTTCGGTTTCTCTTCAATGCTGAGCGCCTTGGGCGTCTTTCCATGCGGATCGAACTCGACGACGCCGTAGCGTTCGGGATCGTTAACGGGATACGCAAAAACGCGGGCTCCTTTGGGCTGGAGCGTAGCTGCGCGCAATTCCTTGACCAGATCGTGTCCGTAAAAAATGTTGTCGCCGAGCACGAGCGCGCAGCCGCTGGAGCCGATAAATTTCTTGCCGATCAAAAATGCCTGGGCAATGCCTTCGGGCTTCGGTTGCGGCGCGTACTGGAAATGGACGCCGTACCGGGAACCATCGCCGAGCAAGTGCTGAAAGCGGGGCAGATCCTCAGGCGTGGAGATGAGAAGAATTTCGCGGATGCCGGCCAGCATTAGCGTAGAGAGCGGGTAATACACCATCGGTTTGTCGTACACCGGCAGCAGGCTCTTGGGAAGGACATGGGTGACGGGATAGAGGCGCGTGCCCGATCCGCCCGCGAGAATGATGCCTTTGTAATTCGGTGGCTCGGTTTTGGTCATTTCGAATTTCAGTTTTGGCTTTCCGTCTCAGCTTACCGGTTCACTGCTCGGTGGCGTAATGTTTCGCCATCCATTGGCGATAGCTGCCGCTGGTGACATTACGGACCCAATCTTCGTGTTCAAGATACCAGCGGACCGTCTTGCGGATGCCGCTCTCAAATGTCTCCAGCGGATGCCAGTTGAGTTCACGCTCGATTTTGCGCGTGTCCATCGCGTACCGGCGGTCGTGGCCAGGGCGGTCTTTGACAAAAGTGACGAGCTTGCCGTGTGGCACAGCGGGGTCGTTCGGGCGCAACTCGTCCAGCAAATCACAAACGGCGCCGACAATCTCGAGGTTCCTTTTTTCGCTTCGCCCACCGATGTTGTAGGTTTCCCCGACTCGGCCCTGGGAGAGCACGGTGCGAATGGCGCGGCAGTGATCCTCGACGTAGAGCCAGTCGCGAACGTTTTTGCCGTCGCCGTACACCGGGAGTGGCTTGCCGGCGCACGCGTTCAGGATCATGAGCGGAATAAGCTTCTCGGGAAACTGGTGCGGCCCGTAGTTATTGGAGCAGTTGGTGGTCAGAACAGGAAGGTTGTAAGTGTGGTGACAGGCGCGGACCAGATGATCAGAGGCCGCCTTAGACGCGGAGTACGGGCTGTTGGGCCTGTAAGGGGTGGTCTCGCTGAAGGCCGGGTCGTTGGGGCCGAGCGATCCGTAGACTTCGTCGGTGGAGACGTGCAGGAAACGGAACCCGGCGCGATCGACTTCCGGAAGCGCCAACCAGTAGGCTCGGGCTTCCTCGATCAGACTGAATGTGCCGTTGACGTTGGTACGGACGAAATCGTCGGGACCGTGGATGGAGCGGTCGACGTGGCTCTCCGCGGCGAAATGAACGATGGCGCGGGGTTGTTCGCGCCCCAGCAAGTTGCGCAAGAACTCACGATCGACGATATCGCCCCGCTCGAAGCGATAGCGCGGGTGGGACTCGACGGCGCGCAGATTGTTGAGATTGCCGGCGTATGTCAGCTTGTCGAGATTCAGGATACGCGCCGGTTCAGAGGCAATCCATTGGAGAATGAAGTTCGAGCCTATGAAGCCCGCGCCACCGGTGACGAGGATGAGATCTTCCATGCTGGGTATGCCGCATCGTGTGAAGACCCGGCATTCCGATTCTAATCAAAGACGGACGCGAAGTCGTCACCCGCTTTGCTACAGGTACCTAGATTAGCCGAGTACGGTCGGGCCGGGGTCAGACGATCTGAGCTTAATTCAAAGGCCTTGCCGGAGTGCAGAGGTGCGGATCTGGATCTGCTCGCTCGGCGCATTCTCACTCGGGCTCCAGCCCAGTACGTTGTAATAGCCTCTTTCGATAGAACGGGCGATTTCGGGCCACAGATACTCGCCCTGGATCCGCTGGCGTTCACGGGCTGCGGACTGGTGGCGAAATTCGGTATTGTGGACAAGCAAGTCGAGCATGCGCTCAAGATCCGACTGGTCGCCACGGTGGAAGGTGAAGCCGGCGCCATCGACCACTTCCTTATTTTCCGGAATATCGCTGGTCAGCACGCAGACACCGGCTGCCATGGCATCGAGCAGAGCCAAAGACAGGCCCTCAACCTCAGACGGAAGCACAAACAGAGCGGCATTGGAGAGAAGTTCTTCGAGATCGCTTCCAGAGACCCAGGGAAGGAAGCGGATCCTGTTGGATTCGTGGCGGCGCAAGCTCTTCACGTGCGAATCGGAGTGACTCGATCCCCCGGCGAGTACCAGTTTCATGTCGGTGTGGACGTTCTCGAAGGCATTGATCAGGAGCTGGCAGTTTTTTTCGGGCGACAACCTGCCTAAGAAAAGGACGTAGTTGTCGGCGAGGAGATCCCACTCAATCAGTTTGCGGGGAAGGCGCCGCGGCGCGAGAGTAGCTCCGTTGGGGACGTAGATGGTATCGCGCTTGTACCGTTGGCGGTAGTACTTCTGCAAGGTGCGGGAGACCACCATTGTGGCATCGGGCGAGGAAACCGCAGCCGCCTCTCCCCAGCGCAGTATGCGCGACGCGATCCGGCCCCACTTGCCGCGCTGCCAGTCGAGACCCTGTACGGTGACCACCGTCTTCTTGCCAACCAGCCGCGGAAGAAAAGAAAACAACGCAGGCCCCAGGCAGTGGTAATGGACAACATCGTAGTCCGAAGTCATGGCATGCGCTGTGCTCAATAGGGTGTGGACCAGAGTTTCCAGATGCTTAGAGCGGATCGTTGGCAAGCGCCGCACGCGCATGCCGTTGTGCGTGTCCATGGGAGGAGTGAAATAGCTGCGGCAATATACGGTGACTTCGTGTCCCAGGCGCGCCAGTTCGTGGCCAGCCTGCTCGTAATACGATTCGATTCCGCTGTATTTGGAGACCACGCCGCGACCGCCAATAAAGGCGACACGGATGCTGCGGCGTGGGCGGGGCTGGGTCGGGGAGGCGGAGAAGGACCGACTTTTCTTGGCAGACGTGAGCCGGGCGTAGAGGTCGAGCAACTTCTCCACATGTTGATCGGGGTCGTGGTTTGCCCTGATGCGACTGCGAGCGGCGGCTCCCATCTTGTCGATGAGGTCGGGACGGTCAAATAGAAATCCGATGGAATGAGAAAGCTGTTCACGGTCCCCATCGGAATAGAGGAGGCCGGTGACGCCGTGTTGGACAAGTTCCCGGCGCGAACCCACATCTGAGGCGATGACGGGCCTTCCCCAGGCATAGGATTCCAAAATGGATTTGCCCAAGGTCTCGTAGGCATGGGATGGAAACACGGAGAAGCTGCAACCGGCGATGAGTTTCTCGAGTTTCTCGCCATGGACCATGCCCTCGAACAGTACATTGTTCAAGTTTAATTCTCGCGCCAGCGCTTCGAGTCGGGGACGCTCGGGACCGTCTCCCGCGATGATTAGAGGAGTGTGTGGCAGGCGCACCATGGCGCGTAAAAGCTCATAGACGCCTTTTTCCGGCGAGAGTCGGCCGAAGTAGAGGATGTATCCTTCGTCGGTGGTCAGGTGTTCATTCTCGGGCAAGGCTTGAAAGTGCGGCAGAACTTCAATGCGTTGCGCGGGAAACCCGCTCGCGATGAATTTGTTGCGCACGAATTCGCTGGGAGCCAGGAACATGTCCACGCAGCGTTCGTAAGTTCGCAACCATTTGTGCAGGTATGCTTCGGCGGCCAGAACCACCGCGCTCGAACGCGGGCCTGCATAGCAACCCTTAGTGGCAGCGTGGTGGAAAGCGCCGTGACTGCAGAGTTCGCAGGGACTCCCATTGGCGACAAAATTGTAGGTTGGGCACAAGACCTTGAAATCGTTCAGGTGGTAGAGCACGGGGATCCCCTGGCGCTTCAGTTCCCAAAGGATCGAGGGCGATAAGTGGTGATAAATTCCGCGAACGTGCGCCAAGTCGGGTGAAAAATCAGCCACGCACTTGCGCATAGCGCGCCGGGCCGAAGGTGAATAGAGGGCGTGCGCCGCCATTTTCAGCTTCTTCAGGAACCCGGCGTTTGGATCTTTGAAATCGATATGCGGAATGCGATAACTGCGGCCCGTGAAAGCCGGAGTACGGCCGTGGTCCATGCTGAAAAGAGCGGTTTCCTGGCCGCGCTTATCCATCTGATGGATGAGGTCGAAGAGGTACGCTTCAGTGCCGCTAAACGGATAGTCGAATTTGTTGCAATACAGGATGCGCATGATTACCGTCCGGTTGGGAAACGCGGGCCAGGAATTGTTCCGCAAAGGTGCGAAGATTTCGCTGGCGATTATAGGAAGCGGCGATGCTGGCCGCGGCCGCATGTTGGATTCCGGCCAGTGAGGCTCTGTGGGCCTGAATCCAACTGACGGCGCTGACGAAATCGGGCAAAGAGCCTGGCTGGTAAAGAAATCCAGTTCGCCGGTGCTCGACGAGTTCGGGTATTCCGGTGATCGCAGGTGCCAGCACTAGTTTTTCGTGAGCCATGGCTTCCATCAGGACCACCGGGATGCCTTCGCTCTTGCTGGTCATGACGACCAGGTCGGCATAGCGGTAGTAGCCGGGAAGGTCGGTCCGAGGCACCTGACCGATCAGGTAAATACGCCCTTGGAG
>DATFVD010000213.1:0-3276 GCA_035260505.1 Terriglobales bacterium | reverse complement strand
GACTGCAACATCCAAACGACCGAGTTGCTTCACCGTTTCATCAACCAAAGCGCGAACTTCATCATCATGGCGATCGTCGGATTTGATGAACGCGGCTTCAGCGCCGATTGCTTGGAGTTCAGCGACTAAAGCGTTGCCTTTTTCGTCGTGTCCGCCAGAGACAACGATGCGGGCTCCTTCGCGTGCGAAAGCCAGAGCCGTAGCTCGACCGATGCCGGTGAGCGCGCCGGTGATAAGAACTGCGGGACCTTGGTTGAAGACAGTGTCGAGCACGTGTTGGATGTGATCTCTCGTCATATCTCTCCTTCGAGTTTTACCTGTCCTCATTAAAACAGCCATTTGGAAGATAGTCCATGAGCATAAGGCGCTATAACATTGCAATTCGTCTCAATTTTGCTAAAATACAGCCATGCACGCATTGAACGGTTGGCTAAAAGCCGTTCGCGCTGACGGCTTCATCTTGGCGCGCACGCGTGTGGCAGGCCCATGGGGGTACGCGGTGGAACTTGGCGATGATGTGGTGTTCAATTTCGTAGCGGAAGGACGTGCCTTCGTACGCCGTCCTGGCGCCGAAACTATGGAATTGCAGGCTGGTGAACTGGTCATGTTTCCGCGTGGCGGCGCACATGAAGTGGCGCATTCAGCGCGGGGCAAAGCCATGCCACTCGAAACGTTCATGGCTAAGCGTAATGGTGTCGTCGACCACGACCCAAACGCCGTCACGCTGATTTGCGGCCGCTTCAATTTGGACCGGCACCTGGCGCTTCCCGCCCTGCGGGCGCTACCACAGGCCGTGTCGCTCCGCGTCGGAATGGCAGCCGGATCTTCACCGCTGAGCGACACACTGCGCCTGCTCCGGCGCGAAGTGGAGACCCCAAACTTTGGCAATGAGATCGTGGTGCGTAACCTTCTCTCGTCCTTGTTCGTTTACTTCATGCGCGATTGGGCCGACACCATTTCTCCGGCCGCAAACGACTGGTTTTCGGCTGTGCGCTCGCCGCACATAGCGCGGGCTCTCGCGCGCATACACGAGGCACCCGAACGTGCGTGGACACTCGAGGAACTCGCCCAAGAAGCTGGTTTGTCGCGCGCTGCGTTCGCTCGCATTTTTAGTGCCTCGGTGGGTGAGCCGCCACATACCTATCTGACGCGCTGGCGCATGGGGATTGCCGCACAGTTGCTTGAGGAAACCGATCTACGACTCACCGAGGTCGCGCCGCGTGTCGGTTATCAGTCGGAATTTTCGTTCAGCCGCGCCTTCAAGTTGGCTCGTGGCGTTTCGCCGATCCAGTACCGCCACGCAGCCCAGCGTCTTTCACGACCGTCGCCGACATGAGATCACCAGCGAGCAACAACAATAAACAGCCTGCCATCGGCGACCGCGTCGGCCTCGCCATCGGCTAGAGTTTTTTCTCCGGTTTCCTTGGTAAACATTTGGTTGGCGATGTAAGGACCCGGCGGCCACGGGCACGTGTAGCGCACCGGACGCCACCAAAGGAGCTGCGCGCGCATCGCGGGCCACCTTCTTCTCGTAATCAAAATAGCCCAGGAAGAAAGCCCTTTACTCGGAGCTGTTTGAAGATCAGTTGCAAAGGGTTAACCGACCTTAACTGCGCGGCTCCGGACGAGCTCGCGCCGGTTGGCAAGCTTCCGTTGTGCAGCGACAGTCATATTATCGGGTTGCCAATTCCCGCCATGGTCGAAAGTACACTTCACGCCATCGATACCGGGAATGCCGACGAGCACACGCTCGACTTCCATCTGGAAATACGGCAGCGCGTGACACAACGGTGATGTCATGCGAAGGGCGACAACCACATGGGGCTTAGCAGATATTTATTTAGTCAGTTGATTTTCTAGGTGACGATACCTGAGGATTTTTTGGCGCGCCTGAAGTTAGTCAGCCGGCGTCGCGTCGGGTACGAGGGCTAAGGCTGCTCTCGCGCAATCGACGTCGTTTTGCACTGTGGGTGCCCCGCTCAGGCCGATGGCCCCGACAATTTCTCCGTCCACCTTAATGGGGAACCCTCCTCCCCAGGCCGCCACACGCGCAAGTGTCGGCATGCCGGCCAAAAGCGACGGGTCGCCTTAGATAAAGTGGCAGTGTTGCAACTTTGCAAGAGTGGTCTGATATGCTGGGCCCAATGCTCCTTGCGTCATCGGTTTCCGGTCTGTTCAAATGGAGGCAATTCGAACCGGAAGTCATCCTTCTGGCGGTTGGTTGGTATCTGCGTTTTTCCTTGTCCTACCGGGACGTCGAGGAGTTGCTTGCCGAGCGAGGCCTGCAAGCCGATCACGTCACGGTGTGGCGTTGGGTCCAGCGGTATGCCCCAGAAATGGAACGACGTTTGCGCTCTAGGGTCAGACCGACCAACGGAGGATAGGCGAAATTGAAAGTGACCCAGTGGTCGTTGTATCTCCACAATCTTGTGTAAAATTCGAAGCCTTTGAAATTGGTCCCTGAAACCACGAACCAATCGTCTGCTGGAACTTCTTCGAAACTTCACCCCCAACCTGCCGGGGGAATGGGATTACTGAATAATCCCACCAACGAGTCGCTTCGCCATCTCTCGCCCGTCGGATGGGAGCACCTTAATCTCACCGGGGACTACACGTGGCAGACAACCAGGCGGCTCGCGCAGGGGAAGTTCAGGGCTCTCAGGCCGTTCGCGGCAGCACACCTGTGACTCGTCGGCCTTAGCGTACTATTTTTGACGTTTGGTGTAGTGACCCCAGCTTGCCCGAACCGGGATAGTCGAAGCGATAACGCGGGCCTTCAAAGCCGAGAGCCCAAGCGTATCGAGCATTTTGAGTATCGCGCCGCGCGCGAGCGGACTTGATAATGACGGCCCTAGGATGATCCGATTGACGTTCTGCTGCCGAATGCAGCCGATAAAGATGTGTCAAGAAAGATTTTGTACCCATCGGTTCAGTAACCGATATTGTTGGTGTCGCGTCACCTAGCGCCGCCGTACTTCGCTTGCCAGTTGAAGTAGGTCGCATGGCTGATCCCATGCTTCCTGGTCAACTCGCTGAGTGCGACTCCGGCTTCGCCTTCCTTCAAGATCGCAACGATCTGTGACTCGGTAAACCTCGACTTCCTCATGACATCCCCCGTACCGGGAGAGTCTACTATTTACCTGTATCCGAGCCGGGGGAGCCTACGATTTCGATGCGGCAATACCACTACCGAGAGACCAATCTTCCAAACCTGCGGTCATGGAGAGACGGACGAAGACATCGTCACGCGCAATTCCCGGCGAGGCAGCAAGTTTG
>DATFVD010000212.1:0-3950 GCA_035260505.1 Terriglobales bacterium | reverse complement strand
CTCAAGGGTAGGTAGTCACGTGTTACTCACCCGGTCGCCACTTTACTCATGGATTGCTCCACTTTCTCGTTCGACTTGCATGTGTTAGGCACGCCGCCAGCGTTGATTCTGAGCCAGGATCAAACTCTCATTTGAAACCTGAGCCGGTCTGGGTAGACCGGCAACTTCCCGCCAGCTGAGGCAGGAAGTCCATCTTGTGAGTACGTTCAGACTTGAGCCCGAACATTTGTTTCTCACGACTGGCACGTTCAACCTTTTGTCAAAGACCGATCCGCTTCCCGCCTGAGCGGTGCGCTTTCAATCCGCCGTGATCTCTTGCGAGATTTAGGCGTCCTCGAAACTTGTGTAAACAAACTTGATAAAACTATAGCGCTCGACGCTTGCTGTCAACCCGCTGAAATCACAGGATTTCCACCTGATTTCAACAATCTGCTCTACGCAGAGAGGGGAGTTTCCATCGCAGACTTGGGATGAACCAAAACTGGAGAACTCTTTTACAGCACGCCCGAAAACGCTCTTCCACTCGGGCTCGCACAAAATCCGGCGCGTGCCGAAGCGGAAGACGACTCAAAAATTAAAGATCGCTTGGAGGCTCTGCTATTCGCGGAAACCCTTCAGGGAACTTTGTCCCCGAATGCGAACCCCGGAAAGGGGTCAGTTGGAGGCTACTGAATTTGATGCCAAAAGCAGTCTGCGAAAGATTCAGCAGGCAACTCAGACACACACTCACTTGTCCTCGACTCGATCTGTTATACCAAACGGCACGAAGTTGCGCAAGAGGAGAATCAAAAAAGTTATCGGGGCGTGTGGAGCGGACACTCTTGTCCGCTTGCTGTTGCCACTGTTAGGGGTGGTATAATAGTAGCATGAAAGAGAAGACTTCTATCACACTGTCGAAAGATGTGCTCACCGGGATTGATCGCATTGCAGGATCGAAGCAATCGCGCTCCGCTTTCATCGAAGCCGTGCTCACTCAGTACTTACGCAAAAGGGCGCGGGCTCAGGTCGAAGCTCGGGATCTCGAACTCATCAACAAGGCTGCGAATGAACTGAATGCAGAGGTGGAGGACATTCTTCGGTATCAAGACCCAGGGGCATAAGCCAGCGGCGGAGGCCGAGATAGAGATGAGGAGATGAGACGAGGCGAAATCTATCGCGTTCATCATCTTGGCGACGAGCGGCTTGGCAACGACCCTAAACTCTATCGGAGCTTCGTGGTCGTGAGCCGCCAGATCCTGATCGATTCCAGATTCCCCACTGTCGTCTGTGCACCGATACTCACTCGCGGACACGGATTCTCGACCCAGGTCTCAGTTGGTATCGACGAAGGTTTAAAACATGAGAGCTGGATCCTGTGCGACAACCTCGTCAGTCTCCGCAAAGTGCAACTGACCCGCTTCGTTGGGTCCCTGGCTCGCTCCAAGGTTGAGGAATTGGACCGAGCGCTAAAAATGGCTCTCGCCCTCGAATAGGCTGACCAGCCGGGAGTAGCGCCGCCGTCCCCGGCGAGACCCACTCAGGACAGCCGGCAAGATGCCGGCGCTACACTGCGGGCCTATAATTTCAATAGCAACGTGATTTCTGTCGTCCAACTCGGTCAGGTTGATTACGCCGAAGGGGTTCGGCTGCAGCGGAAGTTGGTTGACCTGCGCAAGGCTGGACAGATCGGCGACGTGTTGCTGCTGCTGGAACATTCTCCCGTCATTACCCTCGGACGCAACGCCAAGACTGCCAACGTGCTCGCATCGACTGAACAGCTCGCCGCCCGCGGCGTTCAGGTCTTTGAGTGCGATCGCGGCGGAGACGTTACGTTTCACGGGCCGGGACAGTTGGTGGGGTATCCGATATTTGATCTGCGAGGGTTCAGCCGTCAGCCATCAGCCATCAGCCATCAGCAACTCACTGAAGAATCATTCCCATCCTGGCGCAAGACCCTTGGCGCGGTCGACTATGTTCGGCGGCTCGAAGAGGTTCTCATTCGCACCTGCGGCGATTTCGGCATCGCAACCAAACGCGTCCCTGGGCTCACCGGGGCTTGGACGCAGGCGGAGCCACCGGGAAAGATCGCTGCGATCGGAGTACACATCTCGCGCTCGGTTACTTCGCATGGATTTGCCTTAAATGTAAATACGGATCTGAGCTGCTTCGATCTGATCGTGCCTTGCGGGATTCGTGCTAAACCGGTGACGTCAATGAAGACAGAGTTGCGTCGTGAACTTGATATGGACGAAGTGGCCCAGTCGGTATCGCGAAGCTTTGGTAGTCTTTTCGGGAGCCAGATGCGCTGGGTCGAGACAGTTGATGCATTACTTGGAAATGTCGTGGGAGTTCCGATGAAAGCGCCGGACGAGTTGCGCCGACTGCGCGGGGAAGACGACCTGTTTCTGGGCTGACGCACGGCGTTCTTTTCGAGACCAGCTTTCGCCGACAGGAGTGTCCGCGCCACACGGTGTTAGCATGTTCGCGGACTGATCATGGCGAAGAAGAAAGCGAAGACGAAACCCGCTTCCCGCGCGAAGCACCATCGGACGAGAACCACCTCGCCTCTCAAAACCAAAAGCCATCAGCCAAGAGCTAAAAGCGCCGACCCCGACGCCTATCTCCGCTCCTACACCATCCGCGATTACCGCCTCGAAAAGCCGACCTTCACGCTGCGCCAGGTTCGCGCTGGGGACACGCTCCGATATGAACTGGAAAGCGGCGATCTCTCCGCTCCTCCGCCGCCCATCCGCGAGTCGAAATATCTCAGCCGGGAGCAGTGCATCGAAATCTATCGCTGGATGCTCCTGAACCGCCGCATGGAAACGGCGCTCGAAAATCTCTACAAACAAGGCAAGGTGGTCGGCGGCGTCTACTTCGGGCTGGGGCAGGAAGCGTGCTCCTGCGCCTCCGCTTACGCTCTGCGCAAGGACGACTGGCTAGGGCCGATGATCCGCAACCAAGGCTCGCTCCTCGTGCGTGGCTTCTCGCCCGCCGACATCATGATGCAGTACATGGCCAAAGCCGGCTCGCCGACCGAGGGGTGCGATGCCTCGTCGCACTTTGGCGATATCGAAAAGCGCAACGTGGTCTCGCCGATTTCCACGTTAGGCGATTTGATCCCGGTGCTGGCGGGCGTGGCGCTCGGGGCCCGACTGCAGGGCAAACACATCGCGGTCATGACGTACATCGGCGACGGAGGGCAGTCCACCGGCGTGACCTACGAAGGGCTGAATTTCGCCGCCGTACAGAATCTCGGCCTGGTGCTGATTGTTGAAAACAATCTTTGGGCGTACTCGACGCCCGCCGACATGCAGTTCCGCGTCAAAGACCTGGCCGAACGCGCCATCGCATACGGGATCCCAGGCGTGATCGTCGACGGCACCGACGCCTCCCAGGTGTACGACGCCTGCCACGAAGCCTGCGAGCGCGCCCGCCGCGGCCAAGGCCCGACGCTGATCGAAGCAAAGATGATGCGCATGAAAGGCCACGCCATCCACGATGCCGCGGAGTATGTTCCGAAACCGTTGTTTGAGTATTGGAAGAAGCGCGATCCGATCGCGCGGTTTCAAGATTATTTGGTGAAGGACAAGAAGTGGCTGTCACCAGCAGAGAACGAAAAGCTGATCGCGGGCGTCGAGCGGCAATTGGAAGCCGACCGGGAACTTGCCGTAAATTCTCCGATGCCGTCGCCCGAGTCTGCGGCCGACGGAGTCTATTGCGAAGCCGGATGCCACGAGATCAAGCCCAAGTACGCGATGCCTGGGTCTACGAAGATTGGTGCGCGCGGCGGGAAACCAGCCAGTCCCAAGCCGTCGGAGGCGACGGTGCATCTGAAGTAGGCCTAAGCTTCATAGCCGAAAACTGAATCCCAGTCATAAGCACTTTCGATTGGACTTGGACTCGGACGCCGCCTAGAGTTTGTGGGTGCCGCATAGCCGTACTCGAGCCCGCAGCTTCCTAAGACCCAT